>CAMQVJ010000004.1 GCA_947038175.1 uncultured Desulfovibrio sp. | reverse complement strand
CCTTTGGCGGAGGGACTGGGAGGCAGAGCCTCCCAGATTGGAATGACGTATTTACGAGACATGTCATTTCAATTTACTGTCTTCTTCCTCGTTATCGTTTTCTTCATTTTCATCGGCGTCATCTAGATAGCTTTCTTTATTGTCAATATTATGAATTGCAGAGAGAAAGCGTTGTCCCATGGTATCTGGCAAAACAGAGGATAAAACCACATGGTTAGAGTCAAGTACTATGATGGATCTTGTTTTTCTACCTTGAGTTGCGTCCACGAGTCTACTTTCTGTCTTGGCATCTTCACGAAGGCGACGCATGGGGGAGGAAGCAGGGTTTAGAATAGCGACCACTCTTGACGTGAGAATATAGTTTCCTAAACCGATATTTACAAGATTTTCATTTGCCATATATTCCTCTTTTATTCTAAATTTTGAACTTGTTCACGACATTTTTCGAGTTCATTTTTAAATTCTACGACTAATATAGAAAGTTCTGCGTCTTGAATTTTATTGCCACAGGTGTTTATTTCTCGAAAACATTCTTGCAAAGTGAAATCAAGTTTTCTGCCTGCATCATCACCTGCTTTTAGAAGGGTATCAAGGCGTTTGAAATGGGAATGCAGTCTTGTCATTTCTTCGCTCACATCTAATTTGTCAGATAAGATAACCATTTCTTGTAAAAAACGACTTTCATCTAAAGTACTTTCTAGGGAAACAAGCACTTCCTGTAATCTGTCTTTAACAGATGCAAAGCGTGCTTCTTTTATTTGGGGTGCACGTTCTTCAATTTGACGTAGCCAGTCTTGCATTCTTATGAATCGTTTTTGTAGGTCTTCACTTAGGTCGCTTGCTTCGCTCATTCGTGAGCTGCTCCAATCTGCCAAAGCTTCCTTGAGGGCGTCTTGAGTAAATTGAATAAAATCATCACCTATTTCTTCTTCGCTTCCTGTCCATAAAGAAGAAATGCGCAATAAGTTATTATAATCGAGTGAGAATGTTTCCTTACGGTTTTGAGCAAAGTTTGACAATGAGTCAATCATTGTAGTTGCTTGTATGCTGTCGAAACTAACGGAATCTGCTTTTGCGTTGTTTTGTAAGGAGAGGGAAATTTCGACACGACCACGTGATGCGTATTGACGAACAATTTTTTCAAAAAGATTTTCGTAGGAACGTACGAGGGACGGTAAACGCCATTTTATGTCAAGAAAGCGTCCATTCACACTGCGCACTTCAAAAATAAGATTATAATTATCTTTATTTTGAACAGAACGCCCAAAACCAGTCATGCTTTTAAGTTTACTCATATTTTTCTCCGTAGAAATATTATATTATTGCTTTATATATCAATTTAGAAGAGGGATTTTTCCCGTTTAAAAATACTTTTCAATATTTGTTAATAGACTAAAATTTATATTGATTAACTTTGCAGCCATAATTAAGTACTTTGAAAGGGAAAAATTGCTTTATCGGGCGATTATGTTGAAAGACTGTACTCGCTTCATGAGGCTCTGCACTGCAGCGGGGTTTTCCATGCCAGGGTATAAAGAAGTGATAACCGTTTTACCAACCACAAAGCGTCCATTATTTTTTAGGCGTATGCCCCAAACATTATGCAGCATAACGGCTTGCCCTTTATATTCCCCGACGTATAAACCGATGTGACCTGGTAGAAAAATGAAGCTTTGGAAAGGAATTGCTTTTTTCAAAATTTCCTTTTCTTTTTCCTTAGTTGTCATATTCGCCAAAGAAATAACTTCGCCTATTTGGGCTTGTGCCCTAGAATTTCTAGGTAACCAAATACCGAAAACTGTGCATAAATCTTGCAGGGTAGAGGAGCAGTCTCTATTCCCATATAATCCGCCCCATCCATAGAGATTTCCCATTAAGGAAGAGCCTAACTCTGCCATGTTTCTAGCGGTAAAAGGAAGTGGCTGTAAGGCTGCTTGTTTTTTTGAAATATCAATAATGCTTGTGCCTACATTTCCTGATATACTGCGATAGGGAAAAGAAACCGTAAAGGTTTCTTTATTGTTCGTGATAATAGGCAGAACTGTTCCCATGGAAACAAGGGCTTGAAAATCGTCTGAAGTGAATTCAAGCTCATCTTGCGTGATGGCGGCAAACTGAGCGCTCTTCTGCCACAAAGCCATAAATGACTCGTCAACAAAGGCTAAATCTTTGGTAAAAACCCAACCCGCTGCACTTGCTGATTCTACATAATACCACTGCTTATCCTTAGAGACATGAAAGACTTTTATCGGCGTACCAAGGGATAATGAGGAATTTTGGAACATATCAAAAGGGTAGGCAGTCCCCGGTTTTTTAGGCTGATAGAAATAAGGGCGTGTTGTTGGTGCGACTCGTAATGCTGTAGAGCTTGTTATAATCGCATTTTTTGCCATTGTTGGTGCGTTTTCGTAATCGGCATTACGAGCAAGAACTGCAAAATGAGCATTGGTCCATTTTTGTAAATTTTCGGCATAGCCACGTTTAGCATAAGGTACATTCAGTATTGATTTGAAATAAGGGATATGCCCTTTTGTTACCTTGTTTTGTTGCCAAGCACTAAAAAACATGGTTCGGAATTTTTCTAATTCTTCGGCACTTTTTTCTTGAGAAATAAGAAGGGCGTCTGGGTTTTGTGTCTTATTATTCGTTAAAAAGAACAGCGGATTTTGGGGAATATTTCTCACGTCGTCAATTTCGTGGTTTAGTCCGTCTGCAATCTCGACCTTGGAGCTTGTTGAGCAGGCAGAAATTCCTAAGAAAAGACAAAGCATGAAAATGCGCATTGTATTTTGTAAAAAGGGATTATAATTTTTCTCTATGACTCCAAATCCTTTCTCTGACAATAAGGACGGGGAGGTTCTCAAGAAGTTTATCAAGGCTCTCGTATTCATGCTTGTGTCCTGTTTTTTCTATATCTAAAAATTATCCATTTTCTGGTTCAAAATCATCAAAAAACGGAATTTCTTCATCTAAAGGTTGGAGGTTATTGTAATCATCGTCATAATCTAAAGGCATGGAAGGTGAAACTTCTTCTCGATCTTCTTTTTTTGTAAGAGGCAGCATGTCCATTCGTAATGACTCGTCATTTTCAGCAAGTCTTCGAGCAAGCCATGTATAACGCTTACGGATTTTATTATTATGAACACCCATTTGCAAGGCTTTTGTTTGCCCTACTAAAACTACCAGACTTTTACCACGTGTCACCGCAGTATAAATAAGATTTCTTTCAAGCATGACATAGTGTTGCATGAGAATTGGTATAATAACCACAGGATATTCGCCGCCCTGTGATTTGTGAATTGTGATGGCGTAGGCAGGGACAACCTCATCTAATTCCTCAAAGGAATACAGTACATTTCTATCATCAAATCGAATGGTGAGTTCACGCTCTTCTGGATCCATGATAATAATATGTCCCATATCGCCATTGAAGACATCTTTATCGTAATTGTTCCGTATTTGCATTACTTTATCGTGGAGTTTGAATACTTTTTCCCCACGAGCAATATTGACTGTATTGCTATTCAAAGCGAGCTGAAGCTGTTTATTTAAGTTTATTGTGCCTGTGCTTCCTTTTGTCATAGGACAAAGCACTTGAATTTCATCGGGCTTAAACTTAAAGTTTTTCGGTATTCTATTTTTAATTAAATCAACAATAAGATCGACTACTTTTTCACCGTCGTCTTGTTTGAAAAAGAAGAAATCTGTTTTTAAACCTTTTCGAATAACGGGGAATTCACCCTTATTAATCATGTGAGCGTTGCAAATAATATCGCTTTCTGCCGCTTGACGGAAAACTTCGACCAGTTCAACAACAGGCACAGCGCCAGAGGCTATAATATCTCGCAGCACATTGCCTGGGCCAACAGATGGGAGCTGGTTTATGTCACCAACAAAGATGATAGTTGCCCCCATTGGAGCGGCTTTGATAAGCTGAAACATGAGCATGGTGTCCATCATGGAAGCTTCATCAACAACCAATAAACCGCATGCTAAAGGGTTATTTTCGTTTCTGCCAAAGCCTTCTTCTTTTGGACTAAATTCTAAAAGTCTGTGAATGGTTTTTGCTTCACAGCCACTTGTTTCAGTTATTCTTTTTGCGGCTCGTCCCGTTGGGGCTGCTAATAATATTTTTGCAGCAGAGCTTTGAAATACCTGAATAATGGCATTAAGAATCGTTGTTTTTCCTGTTCCAGGCCCACCTGTTAAAACCATAACTTTTGAACGGGTTGATGTGAAAACAGCTTCTTTTTGTTCTTCCGCTAAATTGATTTTCATTTTAGCAAGAACATTTTCCACGGTGCTTTTTGCGTCTTTAAAATGAATGGAACGAGGGGAAAGCAAAAGCCGTTTTAGGTAAAAGGCTATTTTTGATTCATAGGTATGATAGCGGGTAAGATATACACCTTCGTGGTCGCCAAAATCTTCAACGATAATGCGCTCATCACGTAGAAGCATGGCCACGGCACCAGTGACTAAGTCGTGATCGATATCAAGAGTGCTTGATGTTTTGTCAATTAATTTATCTTTAGGGTAATAAATATGTCCTTCATTGGTTATTTCCATGAGCGTATATAAAAGCCCTGCTTCAGCACGAAGGGCGCTATTATGCTCAAAACCAAGGCGCAAAGCCAAATTATCCGCCGTGTGAAAGCCTATGCCAAAAATATCCATGGCGAGACGATAAGGGTTTTCTTTGACAACGGTGAGGGATGCTTGTTCGTAATGCTTATAAATTCTAAAGGAAAAGGCTGGCCCAATACCGTGTTCTTGTAGAAACACCATGAGGTCTCGGATGCCTTTATGTTTTGCCCAAGAAATTTTTACAGCGTCTAATCTTTTTTGCCCAAAACGTGCGATATCAAGAAGTTTGTCAGGGTCTGTGTCTAAAACTTGAAAGGTCTCTGTCCCAAAATGCACCACTATGCGTTCTGCCCATTTTGGACCTATTCCTTTAATACAACCCGAAGCTAAAAAGAGGCGTATACCCTCGGAGGTGGAAGGGCGTTCTTCTGAATAGGTGTCCATTTGCAATTGTCGCCCGAATTTTGGATGATTGGTATAGCGACCTTGTATACATAAATGTGCACCTGTTTGTGGGGATTGCATGGTGCCCACCACCGTTTCAACGTCTACTTTTCCTTCAGGGCGCAAGCGGAAAATGGTATATCCATTTTCTTCATTGTGGAATACGACACGCTCTAAAGAACCTCGCAGTTCTTGAGTGTCAGCATTTTTTGTGCTATCCATGAGGCTTTGTTTTCTATTTGTCATCGTATATCCTTGCATAATCTATATGCACTGGTTCTGTCGTCTTTTTTCTTTGTACGTAATCTATAAATCATTGAAACTAAATATGATTAAAAGCTAACTGACATTGGCTGGGTCGTGCATACGTCTTTGCAAGAGAACCATGTCAGCAATAGTGAGGGCTGTCATTGCCGTGAGAACGGGGACAATTCGTGGTATGGCGCAAATATCGTGCCGACCACCAATGGAAAGTTTGATAGCTTCTTTTTGTTGATTTATGGTGTCTTGTTCTTGAGCTATGGACGGTATCGGTTTTACTGCTGCGGTGAGAAGAATATTTTGTCCAGTTGAAATACCACCTAAAATACCACCAGCATGATTGCTTTTAAATTCAATATCACCCGTGTCGGAAAGAGTAATCTTGTCATTATTGAGGCTACCACGACTTTGGGCACATAAAAAACCATCGCCAATTTCCACAGCTTTCACAGCTCCAACACCCATAAGGGCAGAAGCAAGCATGGCGTCTAATTTATGGAAAACAGGTTCACCAAGCCCAGCAGGTACGTGATGAACTTCTATTTTAACAAGTCCACCAAGGGTGTCTTTTTCGCTACGCACTTGACGTATGCGTTCTTCCCAGTGGGGAATGACTTCATCGTTTGGAGCAAAAAAAGTTTTTTGAGAGGCTTCTTTAATATTGAGGTCGCCGTAACTTGATGCAAAAATACTATCAATGGCGTATGTGTAGGCATAAATTTCTATGCCAAGTGTTTTTAGAAAAAGTTGAGCGATAGCACCGCCAGCAACTCTTGCAGCCGTTTCCCTAGCAGAAGAGCGTCCGCCGCCACGTGGATCTCTAAAACCGTATTTCAAGTCGTAGGCAATATCGGCATGCCCAGGGCGATAGACTTGCGCTAAATTTGCATAGTCAGAAGAATGCTGATTTTGATTTTCAAGGAAAAAAGAGATGGGAGTCCCTGTGCTTTTTCCTTCATAAACACCTGAGCATATCTTTAATGTGTCCGATTCCTTGCGTGTCGTTCCTGCAAGTTTGGCGAAGTCGCTCCCTGGTTTTCTTTTATCTAATTCATTTTGTATGAAGTCAGAATCAATAGGAATTCCAGATGGACATCCGTCAATAATGCCACCTATTCCAGCTCCGTGGGATTCGCCAAAGCTGGTAAGGGTGAATATTTTTCCAAAACTACTACTCATAATGTATCCACAAATCTCTGTATTTCTGCTACGAGTGCGTTCATTCTTTTTGAACTATCCACTCGTAACGTCGCAGTATCTCGATATAGTTGTTCACGTTCATTGTGAAGGCGTGTTACTTCTTCTTCAATGCTTTCATTGGCAAAAGCAGGGCGCTGTGAGGATAAATGGTTTCTTTGTAGTCTCCCACATATGATAGATAGAGGTGGGTCTAAAAAAATACAAATGCCATTTTCTTTGATATATTTACGATTATGCGTGTCTAAAATAATGCCGCCTCCAGTAGAGACTATGGACGTTTCAAGAGGGATATTTTTTAGAGCATGCGTTTCTTGTTCTCGAAAATATTGCCACCCGTAGGTTTCTACAATGGCCGCAATATTCTGTCCGCATTTGTCTGTAATGAGTGAATCTGTGTCATAAAATGGGACAGAGAAATGCCTACAAAGATTTTTGCCTAAAGCTGTTTTTCCGCTTGCTCTAAGGCCTATAAGGAAAAGAGGTTTGTTTAAATACATAAATACCCTAGGCAAAATAATTAATTGTGAAGGACAGTGAGCTTAACCGAAACACATTCTTTTACTACAGACTCTCATATTCAGCAAGATTAAAAAAGATTTAATTTTTGAGAACTTTGCATAAATAAAAAACTCGTACAGCGTGTTTTTGCAAGGAAGCAAAAGCATCTAAGCCCAAATGGAGCCTGTACGAGTTTTGTATATACTGGAAAAAGAGACTATTTTCAATTAGTTTTGATATGCAATCGCTTCAATTTCTACCAAAAGATTTTTAGGCAAAGTCTTTACTGCAACACATGATCTAGCTGGAAAGTCGCTAGAAAAGTATTTTGTATACACAGCGTTAAAGTTTGCAAAATCGTCCATTGTGCTAAGGAATACTGTGGTTTTGATCACGTTTGCAAGACCAGAATTTCCAGCTTCTAAAACAGCTTTAAGGTTTTGCATGCATTGTTCTGACTGTTCAGTTACGTTAGATCCAACAATTTCACCAGTTGAAGGAGAAAGAGAAATTTGGCCTGATGTATATACCATTGCGTTATATGCAACAGCTTGAGAGTAAGGTCCAATAGCTGCAGGCGCTTTGTCTGTGTTTATGATAACTTGCTTTGACATGAAGTGTTCTCCTGAATTTTTAGTGTGTTAGAAGTAGATTTACCCTAAGATAATTCTTGGTGTTTTAAAACAAAAAAACTTTTTGCCTCTTGATATAATATTCAAAAGGCAAAAAAAGGAATATTCTATAATCAAGGGGATTGAAATTTTGTTTCTTTCCCCTCAATTATTAAGGAAGTATAGTCTTATTTTTGGAAGCAATCAAGGTAAGCATAAAGTGCTGGAGAACCACCAGTATGCAAGAAAACAACATTAGAGCCTTTAGGGAAATGTCCTTTTCTTACAAGGTCAATAAGGCCAGCCATAGCTTTACCTGAGTAAACTGGGTCAAGAAGAATAGCCTCTGTTGTAGCAAGAAGTTTTACAGCTTCTACCATTGAATCAGTCGGCAATGAGTAGCCAGATCCAACATATTCGTCAAAAGCAACAACTTGTTCTTTAGTTACTTCAACTTTAGCGCCGATAAGTTCAAGAGTTTTGTTTGCAAGCTTAAGTACAACATCTTCTTGAACAGCTTTAGCACGGTTTACGCCAATACCTGTTACAGGAATATTGATGTTGTTACCAACCATACCAGCGATAATACCAGCATGTGTGCCTGCACTACCACTTGGAACTACCAAGTGATCAATGCGTAATTGTTGTTCAAACATTTGTTGCATGATTTCTTCCATGCAGCTAACATAGCCAAGTGCACCAATAGTATTAGAAGCGCCACCAGGAATGATATAAGGTTTTTTACCTTCAGATGCTAGCTTTGCTGATAATTTGTCCATAGCTTCAAGCATGTTAGTTCCACCAGGAACAACAGTAACGCTCTTTACGCCAAGGATTTGGAAAAGAAAGTTGTTACCAGAAGCTGTAGCTTTGTAGCTATCTTTAACGCGTTCTTCAAGAATAAGGTGACAATCAAGGCCTTCTTTTACTGCCCATGAAAGAGTAAGACGGCAATGGTTTGATTGAACAGCACCACAAGTGATGATTGTGTCAGCTTTCTTTTCTAAAGCGTCTGCGATACAAAAGTCGAGCTTACGAGTTTTGTTACCGCCAGAAGTTCCTGGGAGTAGGTCGTCACGTTTGATATAAATGTTAACATTGCCACCAAGAGCTTTGGTGAAATTAGGCAAAAATTCAAGAGGCGTTGGGGTTGGTACATAGCCACGGCGTGCAAATTGTGCGAGATTCATGTCATTCTCCTAGGAAGGTTTATGGTTTAAGGTATAAATACCTGTTTGTATACTGGTCGGGCGTTACCAAAAGGTGCGCTCGTTTTATTTGCTAGGGACATTGCAATCATTGTTGTAATGTCGACATTCAGATAATAAGCCTTCCCTTTTTAATAGTCAAGACTTTAAATAAAAAAAATGTAGAAGTTTTTTATGAGAATAGTAGGGAAGTTGAGGACTCACGTTGACAAATAACATATTATAGACTAGAAGTCTATTGATTAACATTTTTATGAACACTGTTATTATCTTTTTGGGAGATTTGATGGACTTTAAGCGCCAAACCTATTCAACTCAGGTAAGTCAATTTATACGAACATTAATACAAACCTCTGTTTTAAAACCAGGCGATCAGGTGAAAGAAGTTTCGCTTTCTAAAGAGCTTGGCATCAGCCGTGCTCCTATACGTGAAGCTTTGCAAATACTTGTGCAGGATGGTCTTATAACATCTGAACCGCAAAAAGGGAAAACAGTTCGACAACTAAACCCTCACGAGGTCTTGAATGGCTATGCCGTCAGTGGGATTTTAGAGGGGGCTGGTGTCGCAGATTCTCTTGGAAAATGGACGCAAAAGGATATTGATAATTTACAAGATATTCTCGATATGATTGAAATACGCAGTAAAAAAAGTTCTAGCCTTGAAAAGATGGCAGAGCTTGACGATATGTTTCATGATGCTTTACTCGTTCACTGTGAAAATGAGCAACTTGTTGTTATCGCTCGTCTTTCCTCTTCAAATATTTCAAAATTTTTATGTTACCGTCACTGGTTGAATTCTTGTACTCCTCATGATTTTTATGAACATCATTATGGGCTTACGCAGGCAGTGATAAATAAAGACAAAGCACAAGTTGAACACCTTATTCGTGAACATTATCAAGATGTTGCACGGTATATTTCATGTGCTATAGCTGACGAGCAAAAAAGTTTAAATTAGTAGTCTCTTATTTTATGGTGGGGGGCACGATAAAGCTTCGTGCTCTTATAGTATTATATAGGCAGAAAATTTGTAGGTGATGAGATGAACGAGTCTTTTACGCTTGAGCTAGTCTTTGTTTGCTAGTGTGAGTAAGGTGAGTTCGTTTCTTGATCCCACACGGACGGGTGCGTATCCCCAAAGTCCTGTGCCTGGACTTACGTGGAGAGTCATATCGTCTAGATAATAAAAGCCTACTCTGTGTCCGCCATTAAGAAATTTGACGAGCGGGAAGAGAAGGAAATATTGTCCGCCGTGTGTGTGCCCTGAAAGTTGAACATTAACGCCTCTTTTTGCATTTTTGTCTGCATTTTTAGGTTGATGCTCCATAAAAATAACAAAGTCTGAATCCGTCACATCTTTGAGCGCTTCGCTCATGTCTGGTCTGAGCATTCCTTTGAATTTCCTACCTTCTCTATCTGCAACACCAGAAAGAACGAAGGGATATCCATTATGTTCAAGTCTAACATTTCTGTTTACCAGTACGGATAATCCCCATGAAGTCCACGTTTCAATCCATGGCTTAGGGCCACAATAAAATTCATGATTGCCAAGTGAAATATGTACACCGTATTTTGCGCTTAGTTGCTTGAGTTCTTCGACGTCGGAGGCTATTTTTGATGGTGAACCATCTACTAAATCGCCCGTAATCAGAATAAGATCTGCTTGTAATTCGTTGGTATTCTTCACCAGTTGTGAAAGCCATTTTCCGTCAAAAGTTGATCCCATATGTAAATCACTCAGGTGGGCGATACGTAAGCCTTGTAGTTCTTGGGGAAGATTTTTGACGAGTAACTCTCGCTCCACCGTAAGTGGGCAACGCAGGGCGTGCTTACAACCAGTATAGCTTACAAAAAGTGCGATGCTAAGTATCGTTATTGTGAGCGGCCCGTTACTAAGCCATGCGAGGTAGTTTGCTGTCTCTATGCCCAGTAAAGAGCGTGTGGCAAAAAAGAGAAGTATGAAAAAATCATATAACATAATAATACTGACAAGTGTCATGAAAAAAGCGGATAACGCTCCTGTAATACGTAAGGCAATATAGGACATGTGTGGGGTGAATGCCACAATATAACGCATACTTGTCATGCACTGAGAGAGTGCAAAGCAGGCGATAGATATAATAAATTTGATAAGAAAAGGGATGTCAAGAAAATAGAATAGATGGGCGAAAATATAGAACCCAAATCCTAGCATAATGAAAGCGCTCGCAAAGTGAAAGAGGCGATTTCTTGTTGTTTTGTGTGCCATACTCATTTATTATGCGTGTATTATTGTGCACTAACGTACGTATCGAGGCTTTCTGCGGAACAATTTCTGCTCACCCAAAAAGCTGCTGCCCAAATCATGAGTGCAGTGGCTTGAGTGTCGTCTAATTGCTTTAGTTTTGTTTCCAAACTTGTACGACTTGCGCCGTGTTTTTTATGTAATCCATTGGTATCGCAGACGTCCATGACTCGCACAAGAAGATAGGACAAGCGGGTATGGTCTGGCATAAGTCTTGTGTCTTTGTGTGATTCAACAATGGTTTTAAGTTCAGCTTCTGTGAACATGGCTCGGATAGCGCCTAAAGCACGAAAGAATGTGTCAACAGCCCAGGGCAAAATGAATTCAGCACCAGCACTCTTTGTGCGAAAATAATCTTTTAACCATTTTTCTTGATCATCATTTATGCGAGCAGCAACTTGGGGCATAGGTATTCCTTTTTATAATTAATCATTATAAAGATAGTCGAAAAAAACTTTATACCATTATTCAAAAAAACTCAAGAAAAACTCTAAAGTTTCTATTTTGAAGTATTTATTTCCCTTTTTTTTCCCTTTTTTTGCCTGTCAGTTGAATACTGGCAGTCTTTTTCTATGATTCTTTATTATAGGCGTCATAGGGAAATCACTCTAATAAAAATGACCTTTATGAATAGCAAGTTGTAATAATTATTTACGTATGTACGTGCCCCCCCCCCTTTTTTTTTTCTGTTTTACGCTCCCGATTTGTGTTGAGTGTTTTTGAGTGTGTAAAAAGGAATCAGATTTTATTTGTTTTGTTTCCTTTTGTCCCGTTTTCCGTTTTTATCTCTTCGATTAGGTTTAGAAAACTATTATGATTTTTTAAATATATCTGAATATTCAATGTGTTATAGTGTGTTTTGTATGTGTTGGCACAGCTTTTGCTATAGGCTAAGTATGTTTTGGAAAATCAAATAATATAACAGTTAGGAGTTTATGATGAAAATAAATACAATTATTTCTAGTTTGGCGGTTCTTGGTGTTCTTACTTTGGGTGCAGGTTATGCGGATGCTAATTCTTTAGGACATAATAATTATGGTAATAATCATGCTTCTGTTCAACTTTCAGAAGAGCAGCAAAGTAAACTCGATGTGATGTGTGAAGATAATTATAATACAATGCGACCACTTAGAAGCGAGCTAAGAGCGAAGCGTATGGAGCTTAAGGCTTTGAGGAATAATGGTAATGCAAGTCCTGAATATATTTCAAAATTAGCTAAAGAAATCACTGTCTTGAATGATAAAATGGAAGACAATCATATGGCGTTCTCTAAAGATGTAGAATCAAAGCTTGGGATTGAATATTCCGCTTATGGTCATCGTATGAGCGGGCGTGATGGCATGCATGGTAAGTATCACGGTCGTGGCAACGGCCAAGGTCATGGTAATATGCAAGGCAACGGCCAAGGCCATGGTAACATGCAAGGAAATGGCCAAGGTCATGGCAATATGCAAGGCAACGGCCAAGGTCATGGCAATATGCAAATGCACAATAATATGTAAAGAGCGCTTCATTTTACGAGTTATTTATCAAGATGCTTCTATGGTAATCAAAGGCTAAACGTCTATTGTATAATACTCATGTCAGGTGTATCTGGAGGCAAGCACGAATGTGTGCATAACTAATCACAATTGATAATAACTATCTACAAATGATAGCTGCATCAAGAAGGGAAGGGAGTAAAATCTCTTTCCTTTTTTTTTGTAATAGTGAGAACAGTGTTTAGATTTTGCAAGAAAAGCAATTTTTTTTCTTGCTACCCTTCTGTCTCTTATAGATATATAAAAACTTCACTCCCGTTATTATTTCCCTTACGAAAATTATAATGAGAGTGAAGTTTTTTTATTTAGGGAAAGGTATACTTTTTTATTTGATAACAGACATTTATTATGCCATAATGTTATTCATGGTTTATATTTATTCTATAATTTTGCCATCAGTGCTGAGAATAACGATGTTCCAAGGAATAAGTATATCTGTTTTTTGTAAGCTTCTCTTTAATGCGTTCACGACGGCTTTTTCCATACCTGAACAGCAAGGTACTTCCATGCGAACAAGGGTGACACTTTTTATGCTATGGTTTGATATGATTTCTGTTAATTTTTCTGTATAGTCCACATCGTCTAATTTAGGGCACCCAATAAGAGTTACCTTATTACGCATAAAATCCTTATGAAAATTTGCGTAGGAATAGGCGGAGCAGTCTGCGGCTATAAGTAAATGGGCATTATCAAAGAAGGAAGCATTGCTTGGGGCAAGTTTAATTTGTACTGGCCATTGTCGCAATTGTGATTGTTCGTGGTTTGATTCTTGGGGACTTTGATGATTGCTTAGACTTTGCAGGGAAGAATTTTGGGGAGAAAAAGATTTTGCCATTGACCCTGGGCATTTATGTGGAGTATTATTTTGTGTTAATGATATCTCTTTGAGTGGCGTTCCTGCTTTTGTTGGTGTTAGGAGATTCTTCTCAGTCGCTGTATTTTTGTTTTGTGACTGGCTTTGTTCTACGTTCTTTTGTTGTTTACTGTCTTTTTTTATAAAAGATTTTAAATCGTCTGGAACTTCCTTGCCTAGTTTTATCATATTTTCCACGACCGCTTCTTCATCAAAATCAACAGCCTCTCTCATTTCAAAACTAATAGCATCCATAGGACAGACAGGTAGGCAATTGCCTAACCCGTCGCAATAATCATCTTTGATAATTTGTGCTTTTCCATCAATAAGTTCGAGCGCCCCTTCATGGCACGCTTGTATGCATATTCCGCATCCATTACATTTATCAAGGTTTATTTTTATCATTTGTCTCATCATAATATGTCTGCCTTATATATTTGCTGTTATAAATTTTATTACTGAAGCATAGAGGTAATTATTGGTCTGTGTAAAAACCTATATAGATACATTAGGTGTGTTTTTTATTAAGTCAATACGCATTGGCTCGACATGGTTAGGAGTTTACTTGCGTAAAGTATAGAGTTAGAGTAGTTTGTACTGATATGATTGTGTGTTAAAAAACATGAGAATAGGAAGCAAAGTACGTTTTTAGGTTTTGCTTGGTTTTCTTTTCTTTTGTAAATACTAAAAAATAATTTCCCATAGAAAGTAATTGAAATAAGGCTTTTATCCTTTATAATAATGAAAAGTAAGTAAAAATGGATAAAAATATGAAAACAAAAGTAATACGAAAAAAGAAATTGCGCCAAAACGCATCTTCCATGGAAGATTATGAACGTAAGCGGATTGGATTAAAAAAATATTTGCTCAAAATGAAAGGTGGCGAAGCCGTTCCTCCCCGTGAAGATATTCTGAGCATACTTTTGGCATGGTGTGGTGTGTTTATTAGTGTTGCATTTATATTTTATATGGATTCACAGTTTAGGTCTGTAACTGATGAACATCCTTTACTTTTTGCGTCCATGGGGGCAAGCGCTGTTCTTATTTTTGGTTTGCCTGACAGCATCTATTCCCAACCAAGAAATGTTGTGGGTGGGCATTTTATTTCCGCACTTTCAGGTGTGACGGCGTATCAGCTTCTCTATAACGAGCCTATTTTTGCTGCGGCTTTTGCCGTTTCTTTTGCTTTGGCACTTATGTTTCTAACAAGGACTATGCACCCTCCAGGGGGCGCTACCGCTTTACTTGCTGTTATTGGCTCTGAAAGTTTCCAAGATATTGGCTATTGGTTTGTTTTAACGCCTTGCGTAACAAGTACTACTATTCTTGTTTTGTTTGGTGTGATTATCAATAATGTGTCTAGAACAAAGAAATATCCTCGTTACTGGTGGTAATGTTATTATTCCAAGTGCTAATAGTATTATTTTTTTGTTTTTGCTTTCTTATTTTTGCGGAAAAAGAAGTGCGCATAATTGTTGAAATTTTTGCGGACTAAGGGTTTCGGCTCGGCAATGCATATCAAGTTCAAGAATATCCCATATATTGGGATTATATTCCTTAGGCAGTGCTTTTTGCAAAAGTCCGTGTAGCTGTTTTCTTCGTTGTTGAAAGCCTATTTTTATGAGGCGTGAAAGATTTTTAGGGTCTTTCGGGAGCGCTTCTTTTGGAAGCGGTTTCAAAATAATAACTTCGGAATCTACTTTAGGCGGCGGCGAAAAAGCAGTGGGGCTCACAATAAAACCCTTTTCAACTTTGCAATAGCTTTGTATCCAAACAGATAAAGCGCCGTAGGTTTTGCTTCCTTCTGCGGCTCGAATGCGTTGAGCAACTTCCTTTTGAATCATAAATACAGCGCTCTTTAGCTGGGGGACTTGGCTCACAATATCCCACATAAGTGGAGACGCCACGTTATAGGGCAAATTCCCCATAATTTTCCATTCGCCTTCTAGGCTTTTCCAATCAAAAGTGAGCGCATCCATATGAAAAACTTTCATGTGCTCAAGTTTTTTTGTTTCGGCGTATTCTTCATGCTTAAGAGCAAAGGCGTCGTCTTTTTCTAAAAGCCATAATTTACTACAGCGCAAATCTCGCAAAAGATTGGTAAGAGCTCCTGGTCCTGGTCCTATCTCCATAACTTGTTCGTCTTCTTGGATATTTCCAAGATTAATAATACGCTGTATAACACTGTCGTTTTTGAGAAAGTGTTGGCCTAAGCTTTTTTTTGCGACTACTGTTGCTTTGTATTGTGGCACGGTATAACCTTTTTGATTTGTTGTGTTTTTGATTGTGATGTGAATTAATTATTATAAGAATGGAAACGCATGAGCAGCCCTGCACGCCCTTGGCTTACGGAGCGCAAGCGGGTAGAAAAACCGAAGAGTTCACGCATAGGGGCTAGTCCTGAAACGCATTTGAGTCCTGCTCTATCCTGAACTTCTTCCACTTTACCACCGCATGTGTTGAAAAGGTTGATGCATGCACCTAAATTTTCATCATAAGCTTGGATTTCAACACTCATGATCGGCTCTAAAATAAGAAGCTTTGCTTTTGTGAGCGCTTCTTTTATGGCCAAGCTTGTCGCCATTTGAAAGCCAATTTGGGTGCTTATGTTCGTTTTGTTCATTGCTGTAATTGTGAGATGTATATCTTGCAAGGGGTAGCCTGTTTGTGGGCCAGAAAGCAGGGTGTCGTGTATGCTTTGTAAAATCTCTGCTTGAAAGACTTGTAACTCCTTTATGAGCTTTTTTTGAGGAGCGAGCGTGGAGTTTTCTTTCACGTTTTTTTTATGCGCTTGTGTTGATTTATTTTGTGATTTTTCAGATACTTCGGATTCTTGTAAATCCTTTGCAAATTCAATAAGATTGCCTTCTCCACGCTTACGGGCGGATAAGGTGAGGGTGATATCTCCGTGATGGGTTGCTTCACCTAATTCTTTATTGAAAATAACATGCGCTTGGATGGGGTTAGTGTCTTGCATAGTTTCTCGTAAAACAACTTGTGGGTTGCCTACCCGTGCTTGAATTTTATATTCACGTACTATACGTTCTTGTAAAACATCGAGGTGAAGCTCTCCCATTCCAGAGACTAAACGGTTTCCTGAAACTTCTTCAAGTTGCACTGTAAGAGTGGGGTCTTCTAGGGCGTATCGTTCAAGAGCTTCATCAAGGACATCTGCGTCTTCTGAATTTTTTGGTTCAAAAGCTAGAGAAATAACAGGCTTATATTCAAAGAGGTTTTCAAGCAAATGATCATCACCATGCATGCCAAGGGTGTCGCCTGTTTTTGCCATTTTCATTCCCATAACAGCAACAATATCGCCTGCTTTTGCCGTTTCAATATCTTCCCTAAAGTCCGCATGCAAGCGGTACATATGTGATATGCGTTCATCGGAGTTTTGTGTGATATTTCGTATAGGCATACCTTCATTGAGTGTGCCATTATAAAGACGCAAGAGGGCAATTTTTCTCTTGTTTTCTAAAATCACTTTAAATATAAGCGCTTGGAAGGGGTTCGTGTTTTTTACTTCAGCACACTCTTCTTTATTGGGCGTCGTCTTCTTTTCAGCTTTTTCTTGATTGCTTTGTATGTATGGGGAGTAGAGCTCCCTAAGAGGCTCAACATCAAGAGGGGAGGGCAAATACATGCAAAGTGCATCGAGAAGGGGTTGTATACCTGTATTTTTGAGGGCTGAACCCATGAGTGTTGGTGTGGCTAGGCGTGCAATGCAAACCCGTCTAAGGGCTTGTATAATGTCTGCTTCACTGTGCTTTTCTGTAATGTAAATGTCTAAAAAGGTTTCATCAATATCGGCAAGGGATTCGAGCATTTTTTCTCGCCACATATCAACGAGAACAATTTCTTCTCCCTCAAGTTCACGAGTATAAAAGGTTTCCCCTTGGTCTTCTTCGTCAAACTCAAGTTTTACTTTCTTAATAAGGTCTGCAACTGCATAAAATTCTTCACCTTCCCCAAGAGGAATTTGAATGGCAAGAGGGTTTGCTCCAAGGCGTTCTTTAATCGCTTCTAATACGATTTCAAAATTTGCACCTATTCTGTCCATTTTATTAATGAACGCTAATTTCGGAACACCTAAAGCTTCGGATTGTCGCCATACAGTTTCTGACTGTGGTTCAACGCCACCCACTGCGCAAAAAATCCCAACGGCGCCATCAAGTACACGCAGAGAGCGTTCTACTTCAATGGTAAAGTCCACGTGTCCAGGGGTATCAATAAGATTGATGTCGTGATTATCCCATTCACAAAAAGTACTGGCCGCTGTAATGGTTATGCCTCTTTCTTGTTCTTCTGGCATAAAGTCCATGGTGGCGTTTCCGTCGTGCACTTCGCCCATGCGGTGAATTTTATGGGTATAATAGAGCATACGTTCAGAAACAGTGGTTTTTCCTGCATCAATATGGGCTATAATACCGACATTTCTTATCTTTTCCAAACGTGCTAACTCTTTTTTCATATATGTCTCTTTTATTCACCAGAATGCGTGATAGCAAGAAGGTGAATTTTATATCTGTGCTAAAGTCTCAACTAAAAAAAAACGGATTTATTCAATTATATAAAGTGGTATGTGATTGAATGAAATGAGATGGTATACTGAGATATCCTTGATACCCTTATGATATATCAGTACATGGCATTTGTGCGGATATTTTCTTATTAAGGAAAAAATTAGTATCAATACTTGCATGTAAATAACAGAGTTCCATGCCTTCCTCATAATTTTGAATACCTGACTTATGAGGAACAAAGGAAATGTCTGCGATAGGGGTTTGTGATACGCTGAAGTTGATAGCGGCCTTATGGCGATGTGTTATAAAAGCTTTTGCGTTGTTGTCGGCATAAAGTTTTGTATGGTTATTATGGATCAACTCCTCTCCCATAGAGTCAGAAGAAAGCGTGTCGAAAGGCATAAGGGTTGGAGATGTATAGGCAAAATTGATGTAACTATAATTTTCTTGCTCTGCGTATACACTTGGGCTGTGTTTTTCTATATGAGCTTTGATGGAAAGCTTGGTGCTTGTTTCTTCTAATGAAATGAAGGAATCATTTATGTGTTCACATTTTGAGAAAAGCACAAGGCGTCCTACTTCATTTTTATTGTTTCCTGCCAGTAATTCCAAGGAATTTATGATAATCTGAATATTTTCTTTTTCTTGTATTTTGGAAGTATTTTCATGAAGAAGGTATATGTTTTCAATACCACATAATTCCAGACTTCCTAGAATAGAATCAGCAGTATTTTGTGCTAAAAAAATGAAAATATTTTCTACTCCTGCAATGACAGCAGGGCATAGTGTTGCTAGGAGCTGTGCTGGGGAGGCAAAACCCTCTTCAAGAACACAGACAAGAAATGGGGCAGCTTTTTGGTGAATGCCATAAAATAAACCGCTGTTTGTATGGGAATAATATAATTCTTCTTCATTTTGAGCTTTATGCAGGCTAAAGTGAAAGGCTATCGCCGTTTTTATGCGTGATCGATTTTCTGGGGAAATTTCTTCGTATTTTTCTGCTAAGAAAGTATCGCCGATTTGATATTCTTCGAGTAAATTCCAGATGTCTTGATTGGTTGACATTTGCGTTCCTTGTGAGTATTTATTGAATAAATTTAAAGTAACGATTTGTCTGGCTTTTGTCTATGGTGAAAACAAAAAAAATATATATATTATATGGTTTGTGAATTGTCATTTTTTAGGAAGAATTCTTTTCTGTTGAGAGATTTTAAAACGACTCAACTTGATATTTGAAAAGAAATCTTTTGCATGTTAAAAGTACTATATACGAGGGAAATATGTCTGTTCAACTTTTGGCTTTTATTATGTTTGTACTTGGTTATGCTATCGCTGCTGTTGCCTTGGTGCATTGTCTTTTACGTACAAAATACCCTCAGGCCGCTCTTGGTTGGGCTGCTGCTATTATCCTTTTGCCTTATCTGGGGACCTTTTCCTACTATTTATTTGGTATGAATAGGGTAGATAGCCGAGCAGGAAAACTCATGTTTGCGGTTGCGAAACATAGACGTACACAATTAGAAAAAATAAAAGAAAAAGTCAATACATCTGGATTTGCATATACCTTCAATGAACTAGAGCATGATATTGTAAAAGTAGGATCAAAAAAGACTCCCATGCCAAGACAAGGAGGGAATGAAATTATTCCGCTTTACAACGGTGACCATGCGTATCCTCTTATGCTTGATGCCATTAGAATGGCAAAGAAAGAAGTTTATTTATGCACCTATATTTTTATGGGTGAAAAATATGGCAAGTTTTTTGTAGATGCTCTTATCGATGCCCATAATCGTGGTGTTGATGTGCGTATTATTGTTGATGGTATTGGTTGTATGAAAGCGTTTCAGAAACATGAAAAACGTTTATGCGCCCATGGTGTAGCGATTAAAAAATTTATTCCACTTCGACTTTTTCCACCGCAAGTTTCTGTAAATCTTCGTAATCATAGAAAATTACTTTTATGTGACACTATCGCTTTTACAGGGGGGATGAATATATCTGATAAAAACGTTTTAGCAGAAAAATATAAAAACCCTGTACAAGATTTGCATTTTAAATGTCATGGGTCCATTGTGCTCACTTTACGTGAGGCGTTTTTGTTAGACTGGGTATTTCTTACGGGAGAAACAGACAATTCTCTGTCCATTACACCAGAATGTTGTGGCTCTATGGATGCTCGTCTTATTATGGATGGGCCAGGTTCTGCGGATGAGCCTATTCAGAATTTAATTTGTGGTGTTATTAGTGCTGCAAAAGAACGTGTGACCATATTTACTCCCTATTTTTTGCCCACACGAGAGCTTGTTATTTCCCTCGGTAGTGCGGTGGCAAGAGGGATTGAGGTGCGTATTGTTTTACCTGAAGTTTTAGATCATCCTTTTGTGGCATGCGCAGCGGAGCATATGTTGCCTCCCATTTTGTGCTCTGGTGTGCAAGTTTACCGACAACCACCCCCTTTTGCTCACACAAAAATTATTCTTATTGATGATATGTATACCTTTCTTGGGTCAACGAATTTAGATCCTCGTAGTCTTAGCCTTAATTTTGAGTTGAATATGGAAGTGTTTTCCCATGAACTTAATAGAGAACTAAGCGCATATGCAGACGAAATTATTAGGAAGTCAAAACTGGTCTTACCTGAAGATTATCAGTTTGATGATTCCGATTTGAAAATGCTTCTTAAGCGTTTAAAGAATGCGATGGCATGGGTGATTAGTCCGTATCTATAAAATAGAGAAGTATGGTTTTCAAATGTATTATATGTATCTTAGTATTTGCAGGGTTGCACAATACAGTATTTTTGCGGGCTTGTATTACTTGCTATGAGTGACGCATATAATCTAAGATAAATAAAGATTTAGTGGTATAGCACTTTGCCCTATACATATATTTTAGTTTGAGTTCTAGCTATGCTTTAAAAAGGAAAGGGAGGTTTTTGCCTCCCTTTTTATTATGCTCTTACTGTATTATTCTATTTGTCATTCTATTTGTTTATGCTCTTATTATCTGTCTCATTTTTACTTACTTCTTGCGGTGTATTTTCTTCTTGCACGTCAAGAGGACGTGCTTTTTCAAAGTTGAATTCTTTTATAAAAATATTCCATGAAGTAATAAACAATGCGGCAATAAGTGGCCCAATGACAAAACCGTTTAGTCCAAACATGGTAAAGCCGCCAAGGGTGGATAAGAGAACTATATAGTCGGGTAGTTTTGTATCACGTCCCACAAGGGTCGGGCGTAAAATGTTGTCTACCAAACCAATAACCATGACGCCAAAGATGACGAGTATGCTTGCTGATGTGAAATCTCCTATGGCGAATAAGTAAAGAGCCACAGGCAACCAAACAAAACCAGCGCCAATCATGGGTACAAGAGAAAGAAAGGTCATAATAACCCCCCATAAGAGCGCTGCACGAATATCAAGTGCCCAAAAAATAAAACCACCGAGAGCACCTTGGACAATAGCAACAACTAAGCTGCCTTTTATTGTCGCACGGGTTACTTCAGAAAATTTACTGAAGAATAAAGCCTCTCGCTCTTCACCAAGTGGTAATGCCAAATGTAAATATTCTATAAGCTGTTTATTGTCACGGAGCATAAAAAAGGCAATATAAAGTAAAATACCAATTTGAACCACGAGTGTCAGTGTACCTTGTCCGATGCTCACTGTGTGTTGAGCGATAAACTTGCTTATAAAAAGTGCGGCTTCACCGAGTTTACTGTTTATTTCAGCAGGGTTAAGGCCTATTTTATTGAGGAAATCTTGCATACCTGGAAAGGCTTGTTTTATTTCTTCAAAATAGAGATTGAGGTTAACTTGCCCCGTTTGCAATTCTTTATATAATGTTAGACCTTGGTTTAAAAAGGAATTTGCGACAAAAAGAAAAGGAAGCACAACGATAAAAGAACAAAGACTTAAGGTGATAAGCGCTGAAATATTCGGTCGCTTGGTATACGCTAAGATTCTGTTTTGTAAGGGAGTGAATACTATTGCAATGGCAACTGCCCAGAATATTACATTAAAAAATGGGGCGAGTAGTGCAAAAAAAACAATGCTCACAAAAAGTAATAAACCTAAAAAAGAGCGGTATTCTAATTTTTCTTGCATATATTCTCCATATGTTTTTTGTGTTTGTATGAGCAGGAGTATTGTGCTCATTCGTTGATATTACGAGTATTTATTGCGTTCACAATTCCCCCTCTTTTTCTTGGGGGAACTCATAGAAAAAATCATTTACTAAAAGTTTCTAGTAAATGATTCTAAATTGTCGAACACAGAAAATTTGTGTTTATGCGTTTTCAAATTGAGCAAAAAGGTCTGGGCTGTCACCATAGCTTGTATATTTAGAGGAAGTTACTGTAAAGGCGCTCTTCTTCTTGTCAAATTTTATATTGAAGACGACGTGTCCAAGGTTGCCAAGTTGGGCAACACCTTGCATAGGTTCCTTACTTGAGCAATGTTTTACAAGCTGTGTTGTTGAAACATTGAAAAGATCTTGCAAATCACTTGCAAAAGTATCTTTAGTCACTTCAAAATCTGTGGCATCATCAACAATATAATTGTCTTTGAAATAAACACAGTTGCTTTCAAGCGGTTTTGCCCAGTTATCAGACTTTAGGTGGTGATCAAGATGTTTAGAAAAATTTTCTTTGTCACTTTCCAACACATCAATGTACAATGTAACCATCAAAGAACCAGATACTTCTAATAATGCCATGCGTTTTACCTTGCCTTTATTATTGATTATTTTTGGATTTTACCTATTTTTTGAAATATAACAAGATAAATATTGGAATATGTTTAAATAAAATAATTTATAATATAAAAGACAGGGGAATTAGGTTGATTTAGGGTCGAATTGCAAGACAGTGGCTTTTTCTTTTTTCTTTTCTTTTTTAGAAAATTCTTCCATCATACCACTAAATTCTTGCGAGGTTCCTGCCAAGTCTAAATCAACATGTGCAGACGATTTAGACCGCATTGCCCACTGTGTATTAAATAATTGGTTCTTCCAGTTTTTCGCTTGAATAAACGAAAGCACGAGAACGGCTTCTTCCCAACGGCTTGTTGGTTCAAAAGCATTCACAATTTGGGCGTATTTTTCCCAAAGAGATTCAAGGGATGCTTGATCCATTTGGTCGAGTTGGTGAGCCATTTTTAAAAGCATTTGTTCCATTTCATATTCCTTGTGTGCAGGTAATGTATATGTATACTTTTTTATTGAGTGATGGGCAAGTAGAATTATCGAAAAGGAATTTGTGAGGGAGGGGGAAAATGTTTTTGAGATACTTTTTTGTTTCCCCTAATAGTGCAATTTAGTTTATAATTAGCTAGTAAAAATAAAAATAGCCCTATTCCAACGCCAAGGAATAGGGCTTAAGCTTTTCAACTAAGAGGTAATTTCTGTGTTACCTTTTCATTTCAATAGCCTTTTGAATCATAGTATCAATAGTTTGCATACTTTTACTGTTACTTTGAAAGCCACGTTGGACAACTATCATGTTCACCATTTCTCGAGACATATCGACATTGGATTGTTCAAGACTGTTGCTGTAAACTTTCCCATAGTTTTCTGTTCCAGCAACACCGTGTTCCATTTTTCCAGCGTCGTCTGTGTAGCTGTAGAGGTTGTCGCCATCACGGCGTAGACCATCTTCACTTGTGAAGCGAAATATGGGTATACGATAGAGTTCGTGGCTTTGTCCGTTGGTGTATCCTGCATGGACTATGCCTTCATTGTCGATATGTAAAATCGATAAATCACCGAGAGGGTAGCCGTCTTGTTGTAGGTCTTTGAGTGCTGAGGACGTTTTCAGGGCTGTGGTAGCATTATTATCGATTATAGGATCAGTCATTCCTGGTAAGCCAGTGAAATCTTTTCCAATTGCATCTGCAGTGATGCCTGCTATCGGGTCGCCTGTTTTATTTGTCCATGCATCGCTTTTCCCTTTTATACCAAGGTTTATGCTAATATTTTGGGCTGCTTGTCCTTTTTGCGTGATAGCAAGATTAGGTAGTCCACCTGTAAGTCCTGCAAGCGACCAACCTGCTGGAGTTGTAAGGTCGCCCCCGCTCGGAGCAAAAGAGTTCATGTTGACAAGTTCACCTGCTGGTGAAAATGTCATGGTGCCGGACATGAGTAGCCCTGCGCTTTTTGTATCCGCATAGCCTGCTCGTCCATCAAGTTTAGGATCCATGGTAACGGCGTATTCATAAACTTGTTCGCCGTTGACTGTGCTTGCTTGGTCAAAATGGAGTTGTAAATTTTGTTTAACACCTGCGGCATCGTAGTAGTGAAACCCTACAGAATTGGAACCTGAAATGGGAGGGCTTTTTGTTCCGTCCCATGATTGAATCATGGCAAAATAGGGGTCTTCTTCGTTTGTAAAAGTGTCTGTTTTTGCATACATATTTACAAATGGGCTGAGCTGTGTCGTTGCTTTTGCAGGATCTGTGGCAAGTGCGCCATTGTTGGCACCAAGATCAATTTCTCCAAGTCCGCCTGTTTCCACTCCGTCTATAATGGGAATACCTGAGAGGGCTTTATTTGAAGGGGTGCGCATGATGCCGTCTTGGTCAAAGTGAAAGTTGCCAGCTCTTGTGTAATGTGTTTCCCCTCCGTCGGTGACCTGAAAAAATCCTTTACCACCGATAGCTAAATCGGTCATATTGTCTGCGGCGGCAAGGGCTCCAGGTGAAAAGAGAGTGCGGGTATAGCCAATATGAGAACCGTATCCAACTTGCTTGGATTCAAGCCCAAAGCCTGCACCTGCGGGTAAGTCTTTGCTTTGTAGATTATCAAACAGCATAAGTTGCTGCTTAAACCCTACGGTATTTGTGTTTGCTAAATTATTCCCAATAATGCCAAGTCCTTGGCTATGGGTTTGCATTCCCGTAGAGCTTGTGTATAGACCTTGCATCATGGCGTTTCTCCTGCATGGTTGTAAACATAGCTATTAATCAAATATTTCGATATGTTGCAGATATTCAGAATTATATCCTTTTCATTCTCAAATAATCGGAATTACCTGTGAATGGGTACAGCAGTAAATATTCGGTTTTAAATAAGATAGGAAAATTTTTCCTACTTTTCATCTTCACAGTGTTATAAGCATAAATCGTGCCAAAGTGAGATTTTTTCTTTTGAGGGGTTGTGTCGTTCACCCCTCTCTGTTTTTGTAAAATTTTTGAGAGATGATTTTACTTAGAGAGCTCAGATGGGGGGCAACTCCCCCAAAAGAACAAATTAAAATGACATGAAATCAAGATTCTGTGCACCTTAAAAAATAAGTGACAATGTGAAAGTTTTAATGTATTCTAAGTGTGTGATTTATAATGGTTCTAAGTATGTTTTATTTTTATTTTATCGTACTTATTTTATTATACTATTTTATATTCTTCGAGGAGAATGAATTGGGCAAAAAAAGAGCAAGCCGTAAATGGGACAGCGAAGATTCTGTTGAGCTGTATGGTATTCGCAATTGGGGTGCTGGTTATTTCGATATTAATTCTGATGGTGAAACTGTTATCCGTCCTTATGGGCGTGAGGGTAGTCCTGAAGTTAGTGTCTTAGAAGTTATTAAAGAAGTAAAAGAACGTGGCTATGATATGCCTGTGCTTTTACGTATTGAGAATATTTTAGATTCTCAAATTGCACTTTTGCACCAGTCCTTTAGGGCTGCAATTTCAGAGCTTGGTTATAAGGGAAAATACCGCGGTGTTTTTCCTATTAAGGTTAATCAACAGCAGCAAGTTGTTGAAGAAATTGCCGAATATGGCGCAGCGTATCATCATGGGATGGAGGTTGGGTCTAAAGCTGAGCTTATCGCTGCGGTTTCCCAAATCAAAAGCCATGAAGCTTGCCTTATTTGTAATGGCTATAAAGATGAAGAATTTATTGACCTTGGTTTGCACGCCATGCGTCTTGGTTTAAACTGCTTTTTTGTGCTTGAAATGCCAGGTGAACTGGATACTATTTTATCACGAGCAAAATTACTCGGCATCAAACCTAAAATTGGTGTGCGTGTAAAATTAAGCGCAAAAGCAACTAGTGGACATTGGTCTGAATCTGGTGGCGAACGCTCTTCTTTTGGTTTAACATCAGCTCAAATCGTTGATGTTGTCGATAAATTAAAAGACAAAGACATGCTCAATTGTTTGAGACTATTGCATTATCATCTTGGTTCACAAGTTCCTAATATTAGAGATATACGTTCTGCCGTTATGGAAGCTTCACGCATTTATGCAGGGCTTGTTCAGGAAGGCGCACCTATGGGGTATATTGACCTTGGTGGTGGACTTGCTGTTGACTACGATGGTTCGCATACAAACTATGAAAGCTCTCGTAACTATTCGCTTAATGAGTATTGTACCGACGTTGTTGAATCTGTAATGACTATTTTGAATGAGCAAGAAATTGATCATCCTCATATTATTACGGAATCTGGTCGTGCGACGGTGGCGTATTACTCCATACTTCTTTTCAATATTTTAGACGTGAGTTTAATTGAAGCGGGTAATTTACCCGAAGAGTTAGGAGAGGATTTTCCAGAACCTGTTCATAATCTCAAAGATACGCTTCAAGCCATTAATCTACGCAGTTTGCAAGAATGTTATAATGATGCGATGTATTATTATGATGAAATGCGTCAAATGTTCCTTGGTGGGCGAGTGACATTACGTCAGCGCACTATGGCAGAACGTTATTTTTGGGCTATTATGCGCTCTATCGCTACTGAAAAAACTAAGTTGAAAACAGTTCCTAAGGAATTACAAGAAATTGATGCCACACTTGCAGATATTTATTATTGCAATTTTAGTGTCTTTCAATCTTTGCCTGACTCTTGGGCTATTGACCAAGTCTTTCCAATTATGCCTATACATCGTCTTGATGAATTCCCCGAGAGACAAGGTATCTTATCGGATATGACTTGTGATAGTGATGGGCGTATCGCTCGCTTTATCGACCCTCAAGGCGTGAAGACAACTCTTGAGCTACACTCCCTAAAAGAAGGTGAAGAATATTACCTTGGTGCGTTCCTTGTTGGTGCGTATCAAGAAACTCTCGGCGATTTGCATAATCTGCTTGGAGATACGAACGTGGTTTCTATTCGTATTGACGAAAATGGTTCTTATGAATTTGTACGCGAAGTTACAGGGGATTCTGTTTCTGATATTTTAGCGTATGTTGAATATGAACCTCGTCGCATTCTTGAAAATATTAGACACTCAGCTGAACGAGCCGTGCGTCGAAAAGACATTAGCCCTTCCGATAGATTTGATATTATGCAAGCCTTTGAAAATGGTATGCGTGGTTATACATATTTTGAAAGATAAGATTTTGAATATGTACTGGTATAGTATAGGTTTATATAATATTATTGTACTAGGCGTATCTTAAGCGTGTAACTTGGGGCTTCCCATGTTATTCTAATTTACTTTTTTTGGGGAGTTGAACTCCCCAAACCCCACAATATGTGTTTTTTGTAAACAAAGTTCACAGATAACACTAAAATATGAGGTTTCCAAAGGAAATTATGCCTTTGGTGGAGAGTTTTCTATCATTATAAACATATAGCGTCTTTAATATAGCTAAGGAGAAAAAAATGGCAAAAGTTTTAATCATTGGTGCAGGTGGCGTTAGTTCTGTTGTTGTACATAAGTGTGCACAAGTAAAAGAAGTTTTTACTGAAATTTGTTTAGCAAGCCGCACAAAGTCAAAATGCGATGCAATAGCAAGCGCAGTGAAAGAGCGTTATGGCGTTCATATTGATACTTGCTCTGTTGATGCGGATTCTGTGCCTGAATTAGTTGCGCTTATTAATAAAGTACAACCTAAGCTTGTTATTAATGTTGCTCTTCCTTATCAAGATCTCACCATTATGGATGCGTGCCTTGAATGTGGCGTGCATTATCTTGATACCGCAAACTATGAGCCTCTTGATGAAGCAAAATTTGAATATAAATGGCAATGGGCTTATCAAGAAAAATTCAAAGAGAAAGGCCTTATGGCTCTTCTTGGTAGTGGCTTTGACCCTGGCGTTACCAATGTTTTTTGTGCCTATGCACAGAAACACCTTTTAGATGAAATTCATGTGCTTGATATTATTGATGCAAATGCGGGAGACCATGGTCTACCTTTTGCTACTAATTTCAACCCAGAAATTAATATTCGTGAAGTTACCGCAAAAGGACGCTATTGGGAACGTGGCGAATGGGTACAGACAGATCCTCTTTCCTATAAAATGTCCTTTGATTTTCCTGATGCTATTGGGCCAAAAAATTGCTTCCTTTTATATCACGAAGAATTAGAGTCTTTGGTGCAAAACTTGAAAGGTATTCGCCGTGCTCGTTTCTGGATGACCTTCTCTGACAACTATATCAATCACCTAAAAGTTTTTGGTGGAGTTGGGCTTCTTGGTATTGAACCTATTGACTACAAAGGTCAATCCATTGTGCCTATTCAGTTCCTTGCAAATCTTTTGCCAGACCCTGCGTCCCTTGGTCCATTGACAAAAGGAAAGACCTGCATCGGTTGCGTAATGCAAGGTGTGAAAGACGGTAAAGAACGTACTTTTTATGTGTATAATATTTGTCAGCATGAAAAATGTTATGAAGAACTTGGCTCTCAAGCCATTTCCTACACAACTGGCGTACCTGCGATGATTGGCGCCATGATGATGGTACAAGATAAATGGATGAAGCCAGGTGTATGGAATATGGAACAACTTGATCCAGACCCATTCATGGAAGAGCTTAACAAACACGGCTTGCCTTGGCAGGTTGTGGAATTACCGCAAGCAAAATAAAGCTTGTTTGGGTTTATTTTTTAAAAGGGAAAACTTGTTTTTCCCTTTTTTTTTCGCTTTATTTTTTTTGGGAGGCTCTGCCTCCCGCTCTGCTCTCTATTTCAGTATTTGTTCGTACCTCACAAACTGAAACGACCAAAGGTCGCCCATTGGGTAGGAAACCCTCTGCCTAAGGGATTGAATCCCTTAGGAAACCCCATCGTATGTGTTTCGTGTAAAGAAAGCTTACAAAAAGTACTAAAATATGAGGTTTCCAAAGGACATCATGTCCTTTGGTGGAGAGTCTGAGAGGCAAAGCCTCTCAGATTGTAATGTGGAGAGTTTTCTTTAGCTTTTGAAAAAAGCTTAGGGAAATAGAGAGCAAAGCGAGAGGCAAAGCCTCTCAGATTATAATAACGTTTCCAAGTAAATTTTGCGTATAAAAAAAGATAAACCGCCTTGATGGGCGGTTTATCTTTTTTTGTACTTAGCGTCTTATTGAAGAGCTATGCATGGTCGTGAATTATTCACGTTCTGCAAGTCTTTTGAGTTCTTCAAATCGAGCGTTATATTGTTTTTCAAGGGTTTCACGGTATCCTTGAGCTAATTCAGGTTTGGAGTTTGCAAGTTGAACGAAGCGGTTTTCACCGAGTAAGAACTCTTGCATTTTTCCATCAGGGGCTTTTGAGTCAAGGGTGAATGGATTTTTGCCTTCTTGAGCAAGCTCAGGATTAAAGCGGTAAAGAGGCCAGTAGCCTGTCTTTACTGCTATCTTTGCTTCTTCCATGCTTTTGCCCATGCCTTTACGAATACCTTGGTTGATACATGGAGCATAACCAATGATAAGTGAAGGGCCTTTATAGGCTTCTGCTTCCTTGAATGCTTTGATGGTTTGACCCATGTCCGCACCCAGGCTGATATAAGCAACATAAACATAATCATATGTCATTGCCATACGACCAAGTTCTTTTTTCTTTACATTTTTACCGCTAGCGGCAAATTGTGCAATAGAACCAAGAGGTGTGCTCTTTGATGCTTGTCCGCCAGTATTTGAATACACTTCTGTATCCATGACGAAGATATTAATATCTGCACCACTAGCAAGAACGTGGTCAACACCACCAAAACCAATATCATATGCCCAACCATCACCACCAAAAATCCAGAAAGATTTTTTAGTGAAGAGGTCACTGTGATGAGCGATTTCATGTAAATTATCATCGCACTGACAATGTGGATTATTAAGAATTGCTTCCATAATCGCTTCGCCATATTCTCTTGATTTTACAGCATCGTTTCTATGTTCAAGCCAGCCATTAAGGGCGTCTTTAACTTCTGGGCTGTGGTTCTCAAGAAGAGCTTTTTCTACGAGCTGAACAAGACCTTCTACGCGTTGAACGTAGGCGTCGTGCATTCCGATTCCGTATTCTGCAGCGTCTTCAAAGAGAGAGTTACCCCAAACAGGGCCGTGTCCATCTTTGTTAGTGCAATATGGATTTACAGGAGATGAACCACCCCAAATAGAGCTACAACCAGTTGCGTTCGCAATAACCATGCGCTCGCCAAAGAGTTGAGTAAGAAGCTTTACATATGGTGTTTCGCCGCAGCCTGCGCATGCGCCAGAGAACTGAAGAAGTGGTTGTTGGAATTGAGAACCTTTAGGATTGAATTTGTCCATAAGGTCGTCTTTGAGTTCCACATTTTCTTCGATGAAATCAAGATTCTTTATTTCTACTTCTTGCATATCGACAAGAGGAGTCATAACAAGTGCTTTTTCTTTTGCTGGGCAAGTTTGAGCACAAGATCCACAACCAAGACAGTCCATAACGTATGTTTGCATGCGGAATTGAAGACCTTCTAGGCCTTTTCCTTTCGCTTCAATCGTATGTAATTCTTTTGGTGCGCCTTTGAGTTCTTCGCTTGTAGCAAGAACAGGACGTATGCAAGCGTGTGGACAGACTAACGCGCATTGGTTACATTGGATACAATTTTCAGGAATCCATTTTGGAACTGCGATAGCTACGCCACGTTTTTCGCATGCGGTTGTACCAAGAGGAACAACGCCGTCAGGTGAAAACGCAGAAACAGGAAGACTGTCACCTTTTTGTGAAAGGATAGGTCGCACAACATCACGGATATAAGGATCTTCATCATTATAAATGCTTGGAGTGTCTTCTGCAGTTGCCCAAGATTTTGGATAATCGATTTTAATGAGCGCTGCTTCTGCATGGTCAACAGCGTTTATGTTCATTTGAACGATCTTTTCGCCTTTTTTACCATATGTTTTTTGGATTGATTCTTTCAAATAAGCAATGGCTTCATGAAAATCAATAACATTAGCAAGCTTGAAATAGGCGGTTTGTGTAACCATATTGATGCGACCACCAAGACCAACTTCCGTAGCAACTTTAATAGCGTCTACATTATAGAAATTAAGTTTCTTGGTTGCGATGGTGCGCTTCATATGTCCTGGAAGTTCTCTTTCAATGTCATCAAAACTAGCCCAATTTGAGTTGAGCAAGAATGTGCCACCTTCTTTGATACCGTCAAGGATATCATACATATTAACGTAAGCGGCATTATGACATGCGATAAAATCTGCTTGGTTAACAAGGTAGGATGATTTGATAGGTTTTTTACCAAAACGTAAGTGGGAAACGGTAAAGCCACCAGACTTTTTAGAGTCATAAGAGAAATACGCTTGCGCATATAAGTCAGTATGATCACCAATAATTTTGATTGCTTGTTTGTTAGCACCAACAGTTCCATCAGCACCAAGACCGAAGAACTTACATTGGACAGTGCCTTCAGCAACGGTGTCGATTTCTTGACCCACTTCAAGGGAAAGGAAGGTCACATCGTCTTTAATGCCAACGGTAAAGTGATTCTTTGGTCCGCTTGCAAGCATATTATCAAAAACAGATTTAGCCATAGCAGGTGTGAAGTCTTTAGAGCCAAGGCCATAACGTCCAGCGATTATTTTAGGGAAGATGCGCATTGCATCGCCTCTTTCAACAAAAGCAGTACAGATATCTTGATAAAGAGCTTCGCCAAGTGCGCCTGGTTCTTTAGAACGGTCAAGCACAGTGATGGTTTGTACGGTGGAAGGAAGAACTTGGAAGAGGTGATCAACACTAAATGGACGGTAAAGACGAACTTTAATAAGCCCGACACGTTGTCCTTGTGCGTTAAGATAGTCGATAACTTCTTCAATAATATCACAAGAAGAACCCATTGCGATGATGACTCTATCTGCTTCTGGATCTCCGTAATAATCAAAAGGCTTATAAGAACGACCTGTAATAGATTCTACTCGTTCCATAGCATCAATAACAAGATGCGGAATTTGATCGTAGAAAGGATTAGCAGTTTCACGGTTTTGGAAATAGGTGTCTGGGTTTTGTGCTGTGCCACGTTGATGCGGAACTTCAGGGTTCATAGCACGGTCACGGAATGTTTGTACATTATCCCAATTCACAACTTTCTTCATGTCTTCGTAATCGATTACTTCGATTTTGCGAATTTCATGGGAAGTACGGAATCCGTCAAAGAAGTGGCAGAAAGGCACACTAGAGTCAATAGCCGCAAGGTGAGATACGAGGGCAAGATCCATCGCTTCTTGTGGGTTATTTGAGCAAAGAAATGCAAAACCTGTTTGGCGAGCTGCCATAACGTCTTGATGATCACCAAAAATGGAGAGTGCGTGTGTCGCTAAAGCGCGCGCAGCAACGTGAAAAACGCCAGGTAAAAGCTCACCTGAAATTTTATACATATTAGGGAGCATCAATAAAAGACCTTGAGACGCTGTGAAAGTAGAAGTCAATGCACCAGCAACAAGGCTACCGTGTACTGCTCCTGCAACGCCAGCTTCTGATTGCATTTCACGCACAGCAACTGTTTGTCCCATTAAGTTTTTCTTGCCTTGAGCTGCCCATTCGTCCACAAGTTCACCCATAACAGATGAAGGGGTGATTGGGAAAATAGATGAAACGTCGCTAAGCGCATAAGCAACGTGTGCTGCTGCGGTATTGCCGTCCCATGTTTTCATATTAATCGCCATGATTCCTCCGATAATAAAATCGAAACAAAGTTAATGAATATTTTAGGATAAACCTAAAACGCTATAATAATATACCTGTAAGCCGAAAGAATAATTTGTAAAACACTTTTTTAAATAAATAATGTTAATATGTTTGAAAAAAGCGAGGTACTTTCTATAAGGTACTTCAAAATATATAGCCTCTTATGCTAAGCGAGTGTGCCTTATTTCCTTTTTGAAGTCTATATTTATTTTATTTTTTTAGTTTTATTTTGATACTCATTACATTCTATCGCTCTTTGAGGGTTTTACGAGGGGCTGTTTTATACGGGGAGTGCTTCTTTTGAAGAGTGAAAAACCTGTAATATTTAGTGTCAAAAAAATGAGTATATGAAGAGGATTTGTGAATTACTCATTTCATATTCATGATAACTTACTAATATATAAGGGTTGGCATATGTTTTGCATATTATAAAATATTCGTATAAATGAATCGAAATTTGAAATAGAACGTATTATATAAATTTGGAGGCTCGTTATGTTTATGTTATTAGGTGGAAATGAAAAAAAAGCAAAAAAAGAAAGCACAAGTGGTCATAACATTAAAGAAGCTCGTGACCTTTTCAATATAGGGCGTTTTCCTGTTGTGACTACACAAGTTATTGAAAATCGTCCCATAGCAAAAGTGCTTGGGCTTGTGTGTTGTCGTGGTTTTGACTCAGAAGAAGCGTTTTTTGGTATGGCTGCCATGGCAGTTAAAAAAGGCGCTCAAGGTATTATTGGTTATAACGAGAATATCGCTTTTCACCCAGATGGAAGTAAATATTTTTCTTGTTTTGGAACAGCTGTCATGTTTCAACGAGAAGGGCGTAGCGATTTATTGAGCGATAAGAAGACAGTCAAAGACACTCTCAATATGATTCCTAATGCTCCTGCACCAGCTCATAATTATGCAGCTCCTGCTACCGATTTAGAAAGGGCGAATGCTCTCAATTTGAATACTACAAGCACTGCTGCTCGTCAAAATACTGCTTTAGGTAACATGAATAATGAGCCTGCTCAGTCTAATTCTGCTCAAATTGCAGCACAGCTAGCGGCAGAAGAGGGAATTTCAATTGCAAGTAAAAAAGCGGTTCAATCTGAAGCTGCTAGACTTTCACAACAGCCAACAGAAGACGAAGATCCTGTATTGCAACGTCTTTTAGCGTCTCAAAAAAGACAAGCGTCTCAAAGTTGGCAACAATAGCTCTTTCGTAAAGAAAGACTGTCAAAATTCAAATTCGATATAAGAAGCCTTACATAAATAATACGTTTCTCATCCTATAAACAAAGTAAAAAATAAAATTACTTTGTTTATAGGATGGGATTTTTTTTGATTTTTATCCTAACATATTGTGATAGTTTTTTATTACAACATGTTTGGAGATAATAAAGATTGACTATTGAGAAACTTCGATATAAAAGATACATAAGTTTCGTTTTTGAAATCTAAGCTTGTGATGGAAAATTTATGACAGAGAATGAAAAAACGTCAAAAATATTTAAAGCTTTTTGTGATAGTAATAGGTTAGCGCTTTTATCCATGTTACAAAATGGAGAAAAGTGTGGGTGCGAATTACTTGAACAAATGCCAATAGAACAACCAACACTCTCCCATCATATGAAAATCCTTTGCGATGCAGGAATTGTGACAGCACGCAAACTAGGTAAGATGACCTTCTACTCCTTATCTGTTGTTGGGATTTTACGAGCAAAAGAGTTACTTGATGAAGTAACAAAAATCAAAGAGATACGTCCTTTGTAGGGTAAATTAAATAAATAAGATAACTGGAAAATAAAGTTGTTGATTTCCTTCTGTGTTTTTTTTTGTTTTCTATGAAGTCAAGTGGGGAGTCTGCTTGGTCATGAGTCATATAAAAAAATCAAATCGTATTGATTTCTTTTTGACTGTTTTACTACAAAATGGCTAAGAGTATAAAATGCAAAGCATCTGGATATTGTTAAAATCCTGAGATTAGCGGAACACTTTGTGGTGTGAGTGTTTTTATAAAATATATAAATGAGTAATGAATAAATGAATAATAAAGAGAAGTCTTTTCTTGTGTGCAGCAGTTGTGAGCCAAATGCATTTGATTTTGTATCCCCAGAAGAAAATAAGTATGATGACCATATGCAGGCGATGCTCGATGCTACGCCATTATGTGCTACTTTTTGGGATGAAAAATGTTCTGTTTTTGCTTGTAACCAGGAGGCGCTCAACCTATTTTCTTTTTCCAGTAAACAAGAATGTTTAGATAATTTTCATAAAATATCACCCAAATACCAGCCTGATGGCGCACTTTCTTCTGAAAAAAGCATTCAAATGGTTAAAAAAGCTTTTTCTGAAGGCAAAGTAAAGTTTTCATGGTTGCATAAAAACCTTGCTGGCGAAGCGATTCCTTCTGAAGTCACCCTTGTGCGTGTGGAGTCGAATGGTACGTTTATTGTTGCAGGATATGTTCAAGATTTAAGAGCGCTCACTCTAGCTGTAAAAGAAAAAAATGAGTCGAATGAACGTGTGCAACTTATGCTAGACGCAACACCTTTAGCGTCTAATTTTTGGAATGCTCAATTTCAGAATGTTGACTGTAACCAAGAAGCTGTACGTCTTTTTGGTTTGTCCAGTAAACAAGAATACTTGGAACGTTTTTTTGATTTAACTCCAGAGTTTCAGCCTGACGGAGAATGTTCTGCGGACAAAGTCAGCAGATTTATGTGCCAAGCGTTTACGGAAGGATCTTTGACATTTGAATGGATGCATCAAAAACTCAATGGTGAGCTTATTCCCACCGAAATAACGCTTGTTCGCTCTAAGCATGCTGGCGAAGATATCGTTTTAGGGTATACAAAAGATTTACGAAAGTTGAAAGAATTGATTGCAGAGAAAGATGCAGCAGATGAACGCAATCGCATCATGTTAGATACTAACCCTTTATGCTGTAATTTTAGGGATGAAAACCATCAGAATATTGACTGTAACCAAGAAGCCGTACGTCTTTTTGGTTTGTCCAATAAACAAGAATATATGGATCGCTTTTTCGACTTATCCCCAGAATTTCAGCCTGATGGCTCATCAAGCGCAGTAGAAGCCGAAAAATACATTGGAATGGCTTTTTCAGAAGGGTATGTAAAGTTTGAATGGATGCATCAAAACTTGAAAGGTGATCCGATTCCATCAGAAGTAACCCTCATTCGTGTAAAACAAAACGATAAAGTCATTATGGCTGGGTATACTCGTGATTTACGTGAACACAAAGCCATGCTCAAAGAAATTCATAAAACAACCGATGAATTGCGCCATGCACGGAATATTGCTGAAGAAAGAGCTAAGGCGAAAAGTGAATTTTTGGCAAATATGAGTCATGAAATTCGAACTCCCATTAATGCTATTTTAGGCATGACTTATATTCTTTTAGATTCTCCTTTGAATAAAAAACAAAAGTCTTTTTTAGAAAAAGCTCAATATTCAACGCAATCACTGTTGCATATTGTTAATGATATTTTAGATTTTTCAAAAATAGAAGCAGGACATCTTTCTATTGAAAATATTGAATTTTCTTTGAGCAAAGTACTCAAGAATTTTCTTGACATTGTTGGGGTGCAAGCAAGCCAAAAATCGTTAACTCTTGATATTAATATTGATCCTGCTGTGCCAGACCTTATTTTGGGTGATCCTCTTCGTTTGGAACAGATTTTGATGAACCTTGTGAGTAATTCTCTTAAATTCACCAAAAGTGGTGGCGTAGAGATAAAAATTACACGCACATCGAAGGAATCTGATAGTAAAAATGCCGCTGAATTACTATTTGAGGTAATTGACACGGGTATCGGCATGACGAAAGAGCAGTCTGATAAATTGTTTACCCCCTTTACCCAAGCGGATACCTCTACAACACGCAAATATGGTGGCACAGGGCTTGGGCTTGCAATTAGTCTTAATCTTGCGAAGCTTATGGGTGGTAATATTTGGTGCACAAGTGAAGCTGGAGTAGGAAGCAGATTTTCCTTTATACTCTTATTTTCCACCAATAATGCGAGTAGCAGTGCTCAAGAGGCTATCAGTGTCGAATTTGAATCTGACTCACTTACTGAAGTAAAAACCGATGATGATTTCACATGCTTGAAAGGTCTGCGTATTTTGCTTGTGGAAGATAATATGATAAATCAAATTGTTGCCACAGAACTTCTTATCAAAAAGGGTGTTATTGTTGATAAGGCAAATAACGGAATAGAAGCTTTAGCGGCTCTTGAAAAGAAGACCTACGATATCGTATTGATGGATATACAAATGCCTGAAATGGATGGACTAACAGCTACTAAAATACTTCGAGCTGATAAGAAATTTGATGACCTTCCTGTTATTGCAATGACCGCACATGCCATGACTGGTGACCGTGAAATTAGCTTGGACGTTGGTATGAACGACCATGTGACGAAACCAATTTTTCCTAATAAACTGTACTCTACTTTAAAAGCATGGATGAAATAAAGCTTCTTTTTTAATGAGCAGAATGAATCTGTTTTGTTTTTCTTACAGCTTATCTTGCTCTTATAGATAAAGAATTAGGAGGAATGGTGTCCAGTTCTTTTTTAGAACCAAAGATAACATCATCTCTGACTATTTTGTATTTTCTATTCTTAGTTTTTTCATAATAGTTAAAGCTTCTTTTTCTTTTTGTTTGAAAAAATCTTGTATACTTTCTTCTGATTCGGAATTATAGGATGGTTTTTTACCAAGTATATGCGTATTTATGTCTTCTGCTAAAAGTAGAGAGCGAAGTACCGAGCCTGTGGCATTTAGGTGGTACTGCGTGTCTAAAAAGTGTTTTATATTAAGGTTATAAAATATATCTGTACCAAAAAAGTTAATATCCATATTTTTAAATACTTCTTGGTACTGCTTAAGCTTAGTTTGTGTTTCGAGTGTATTAGTATCAAAAAGAGGGTTTTTTATGGATACAGGATAGGTAACATAGAATTCTATTTCCTGTGCCTTAGCGTATGCTTGAAACTCTGTCATTTCGTGAATAAAATATGCGCTAACCTCACTATTTCCTAAATAGGAGTTTTCAGCGAGTATTGACGGTTGCTTATCAACAAAAAACTCACCATAGGAGTTCGAGTTTAAATACGCGAGTTCTTTTGAGAATAAAATATTACGATTGACTTCTTCCACTAGCTTTGTCTTTTCTTTTCTCGGTAGTGTTCTACCTCTTTTTATCAATCGAACCCAGTATGAATATATATTTTTATAGAAAAGTTCAGATTGCATTTTAGGGGGGAGGATTGCTTGATATTGTGTCGCCCATGTGGTGAATTGTGAATATATCCAGTTGTTTATTTTGTCATCACTTTGATGATAAGCGTATTCTAACGGTGCAATAATGATATCACCCTTCTTTGCGTAGTTTTTTACAAAATGTAAATAAAACACAAGTGGCATACCTGCATGTATTCCTAAATTATGAATATTATAATTTAATTTTTCTTCTAATATTTTTGTGGATATACCAAACAAAGCATTTGAGCCAGAAATAATAAAGATATTTTTTTTATTTTTATCCCTTTTATGGAAATTGTAGTCCTTTATAACGATGATATCTCCAACCCAATACTCTGCAGGAATGTATAAAGGAGGAGCGAAAAAGAGGTAATACATGGAGACAGACCATACTATGAATATTGTAGCAGGTATTGAGTATAACATGTTCTTTAGTTGTTTTTTGTAATTAAATTGCATGTAGAGTCCTAAAATTGAAAATATATAAATTCAGGTTCAATGTCTGGAAAGCCGATATATAATCTGACGAGCCACAAAAGCGATAGCATAATTACTATATTGCTATATATAGTGAGTTGAGTAGACGCTTTATTTTTCACATAGAGTTCTTTTGTGTTTTTTGCTATAAAAACCAATATGCTCGCAAAAGCAAGAATTCCCCAAGCCTTATCGTGTATAATTTCGAGAAATTCCCTTCGAAACCAAAATCCATTATCAAGCATGAATCCATCCCAAAAGAGTGCCACTTGGTCAAAGCTTGATGCACGGAAGAAAATCCATGTAAAATTAACAAAAAGAAAGGTAATGATAATTGAAGGAATAAGAGGGATTCTAAACCCTGCGTTTACCCAAAGTCTATGTAAGAGAATGGCGAATCCATGCAAGGCTCCCCAGATGACGAAAGTCCAAGCAGCACCGTGCCAAATACCACCCAGCAAAAAGGTAAGGAAAAGATTTATGAGGGTACGGCTTTTCCCATGCTTATTTCCGCCAAGTGGAATATAAATATATTCTCTGAGCCAACGGGAAAGGGTTATATGCCAACGTCGCCAAAAATCTTGGATATTTGAGGATTTATAAGGAGAAAAAAAGTTAAAAGGGAGGTGAATATTAAAAAATAGAGCACAACCAACAGCCATATCACTGTAGCCTGAAAAATCAAAATAAAGCTGAAATGTATAGGCAAGGCTTGCCACAAGAGCTTCCATGAAAGTCAGATTTGTGCTTTGCTCAAAAACATGGCGGACAAGGGGGCTTATATTGTCTGCTATGAGTACTTTCTTTGCTAAACCAATAGACAGTAAGATCACGCCCCAATAAATATTTTGCCAATTAATGTTTCTGTTTTTTGTATCCGCAAATTGAGGCATCATTTCTTGGTGATGTACTATTGGTCCGGCGACTAATTGCGGGAAAAAACAAACAAAGAGGCAGTAATTAATAAATCCATTATCTGTGGCGTCATTTTTATTTGTGTAAATATCTGATAGGTATGCTATTTGCTGAAAAGTAAAAAAACTAATCCCAATGGGCATCACAATATTCAGTAATGGGATTTGGGTATCCATAAGAGTATTTATAGATAATAGGCTGAAGTTGGTATATTTATAGTAGAAAAGTGATGCGATATTACCAAAGAGTCCTAATAAAAAAATAGGTTTACGAAGATTTGATAACTGTACAGAGATGCGTTGTAAAAAAATAACTATAGTATTTCTTGATAATTCTTGTGGCCTTTTTTCTATTGTAATAGAGGATAAAAGTGATCCAATCCCAAAATTCCAACAAATAGAAGCGAGTATGACCCATATATGACTTGGATTCCAGTATGCGTAGTAAAAAAGTGACGCTAAAAAAAGGAATATGATAGCAGATCGTGAAAAAGTAAAATAAAGACAAGTGTAGTAAATCAAGATAGTAATGGGTAAAAATAGCAAAATGAATTCAAGAGAGCTAAATACCATTCAAACACCCACCTTTATAAATTAATATGTTGAACTTAAGTCAACTACAACTCATAAAGTTAAATATATGGGTTTTTGTGCGTTGTCAATGCATTCCATTAGGATACTGCATGAACCATATTCTAAATTAATATAGTCAGATATACATTTTTAGCCATAAAACATAGCCCTCATGGGGACTTATTCGTTCGCTATACGGATAGCGTCTTTTAGCTGGGTAAGTGTGTATAGATCTCGTATAATGACAGGTTGTTTTGACAGATCTCCCTTAGGAAAGACTGCTAAAAGTGGAATGCTTACGCTGTCAAGTGATTTGAGTAGTTCCTGTTTTTCTTCATCGAATTGCGTCAGGTCAACATAAATAAAGCGGATAGCATAATCTTCCGCAATATCTTGCATGTTCTTTTTGGTAAACACTGTTTGTTCTAATATTTTGCAGGTTGGGCACCAGTCTGCCGTAAATTTGAGCAGTAAGACTTCTTTTCCTAGAAGAGTATCAAAGTTCTCGTAAGTAAAATTTTCCCAAAGCACATTTTCTTCTTTGTCCTTCAGTATATAAGAACTAGGAAGGAAGATGAGTGTAATACAGGCTAACGAGATAAGAATCTTTTTAATACCTGAACTATGGAAAGAGCCCCATTTGCCCCAAGCATACGCACTCGACGCAACAAGAAGCAGAATAATCAAGCTTTTTATATGCCAATCTGTTGGTAAAATAGAAAGTAAATAGACGCTTGTCGCCATAAGGAAGAAGCCAAGGATTTGCTCCATGGTATTCATCCAGTTGCCCGCTTTTGGCATAAAGCGAATAAGTCGAGGATTGATAGCAAAAAAGAGGTAGGGCATTGCCATACCAAAACCCATGGAAAAGAAAATAATAAGAAGTATTGGTATACTTTGGGTGAGGCTATAGCCAAGAACCGCCCCAAGAAGAGGCCCACTGCATGGCGTAGCTAGAAGTGTCGCCATAAGCCCCGCAGTGAAGGCTTGCAGTTTTTCATTTTGTTTTATTTGGGGGTTTGATGAATTTATACGAAGGTCTAAAATCGGTAAATGAAAAATACCAAAAAGCGATAATCCCATGGAAAAGATAAAAACAAGTAGAGTCAATACAATAAGAGGGCTTTGAAATAATTGTCCCCAAGATAAGCCTGCTAAACCTAATAATAAACCTAGAGCCATGAACCATGTAATTATACCTGATGCGAAAAAGATATTGTGTTCTCTAAATGCTTTGCTTCTTGCCTCGTCGTCCTGATTTGAGCTAAGAAATGCGCTGACTTTAAGCGCAATAACAGGCAAAACACAAGGCATGAAATTGAGAATAAAACCAGCTAAAATGCCAAATAATAAAGCCTTGTAAAGGGCGGATACTTCAAGTGCGTTATTGAGTGGTCGGGGAGAAAAAGTATAGGATTTACCGTTTGGTGTATTTTCTTTTTTGAGTTCGTTGTTTTGTGTGTTTTCGGTGTCTATTGATTTTCGTAGTGCATCAATGTCGAAATTGTTTATAGCGTTATTTTGTTGGCTATTTCCGTTTTCCAAAGAACTTATAGGGGGAGTTTGAGCGGAGGGTATTTGGGAAGAGTTTAAGGGGATTTCGGAAGATAATTCTGTGGAGTTAGGTGCGTTTTTTTCTACTTTTATGGGTTTTATTAATAATGTTCCTATGTTAACTTTAGCGCTGTCATTGTTTTGCATGGCAAGGAAGCGTTCTTCAAAAACATTAAACCATGGGAAATTTTCAGCTTTTTTTAGTTCGCCGAAGAGGTTTTTATTTTGTATAGAGCCTGTAGTATTGTTTGTTACAAGGGGCATACTGTCTTTCAGTGGTTGGCAACGCACATCCGAACACGCAAGGAAAGAAAGTTCTAGCTTTGCTTCTACTACTGTAAAAGCTCTAGGGAAAAGTATAAAAATATTTTGAGTTTTTTCGTATACGTAAATTTGTACGGATTTATTGAGAGGATCCGCCTTTTTTATTCCGATGGGAAATAATATGGGGAATTTTTGTTTTTCTTGTGAAGGGCTTGCATATAATGTTAACTCTGTTGGATAAACATCTGCTTGATTTGGGGCGTAAGTATAGTTACCGTCTTGCGCTATAAGGGTGAGGGTAAGGAGAGTATAGTCATTATACTGTGACCAGCTATGCTCATAGCTAAAGACTGCTTCAGGTATATTTTCGGCTTTTGCGATACTAAAAAGCTGCGAATTAAAAAGAGTCGTTGCTAGAAATAAGCAAAATGCAAAGGCAAAAGATAGTATTTTATACGTCAAAAATGTGCCACAATGGTTTTTGTCTTGGTTCTTTATTAAAGTAGCTGAGGGAGTATTTTTCATATTTTGATGTTCTTTATTCAGAGAAATTAGTCTGTTTTTTATAAATTAGATGTGTGCAGTGTTTTTTATTTCTTGTTCTGTTATTAAAAAATTAACGGATTTATCCCATTGCATGCGGGGTAATTCTTCGTATAAATGATCAGAGAAGGCAAGCCCCATGCTGATGGCATCGGGTGTTTTTTCCATGAATCTATCATAGTAACCTTGCCCATATCCTAAACGAAAGCCTTGTTTGTCAAAGGCCAGTGCTGGAACAATGATAAGGGTTTTTCGAGAGTTGAGCAGGCTTGTTTCTATAATAGGGCAGTGGGCTTTTGGTTCTGGAATATTATAGAGCCCTTTTTGTAAGTCATCGTTATTTTTACAGAGTGCATAATTCATTACGCCATTTTCATGAGGAAGGCAAAGCGGGAATAGGACTTTTTTATTTGTTTTGAAGGCTTCGGCTATAAGATAGTCTGTGGCAACTTCTCCCTTGACGGAGGCATAAACACATAAAAATTCACAAAGAGTATATTCGTGGGAATTAAGTATGTGGTTTTGAATTTTAAGTGAGAATTTTTGATGTGTTATAGTATTACTAAAAAGTTCTTTTCGCTTCGTATAAGCGTCTTTGCGTAATACATCTTTTTGTTCTTTTAGGTTCATATGTTTATTTTTTAAAGATTATATTTATTTTTTTGATTTTTTACTTGAAAAAAAAACTAATATCAAATATAAAACATTTAAGCATATTTTATATTGTGCTTGGATATTTGTAATTCTATTTTTTATTTAAGCCAAGGATTTTTTCTGTCTCAATGGCAGATATGGCACGCTATTCCAATTTGTTTTTTTGGAGGGAGTTGAACTCCCCATCTGAACTCTCTATTTACGTATTTGCTCGTGCCTTGAAAACGTAAACGACGGTGTCGCCCTTTGGGTAGGCAAGCCCCATATTAAGTGTTTTTTGTAAACAAAGTTTACAGACAATGCTAAAATAAGAGGTTTTCAAAGGGCATCATGCCCTTTGGTGGAGAGTTTGAGAGGCAAAGCCTCTCGATTTGGAATAACGTAATAGGTATGGTACGTCAATGTCTTTGGAGGGTTTTACCTTCCTCTTACACTCTCTTTCCTTCGTACTTTATACAAAATAGAATGAACGGATTAAAAGCAGCATGATGCGCCATTGTGTTGTTATTTAGTTCTCACTATGGAAAAAACCTGATAGAGTTTAATATTCATTTGATTAAACTTTACTCGCCAAGGAATACATTTTTAAGGTAATAACCTGTTGGCTAAAGAAAATATATTTATTATAGATAGGTTTATAAGAAAATATTTTTGTAGCTAGGCATTTCACAAAAGCAGAATTGATTGAGAAGAATCATTTGCTTGACCAAGAAGCCACTAGATCTGAATTATCAATATTTTAAAAATAGAGATAAAAAACTGATGTGGATGGCATTTCTACTTTGATTTTACATGAACAGAATTTTATCTGAATACGTTCAAAAGCTATGGTTTCTCCTATTTATCATCTTGCGAATATTCACTGTAATTTTATGTTTTTTAGTTTTATAGGTAAAAATTTTTTGAGTGTTTAAGAGTATATAAAATGTTAATGATTGAATTAGCTACTCTAAAATAACAACGTAATTTATGTAAGAAATGGGAAAACCCAATAAAGTTTTGAGCAAAAAATAATTTTTATTAAGCGCAAAACGAATACAAAATTTTAGGATTTTAAATATATGAGTGAAGAAAAAAAGAATACCACTGGATTGAAAAAACCAGGGCGTCCAAGAAAGAATGTGCCTACAAATCAAGCAGATAAAGCATCTGTTGAGGATAAAATTACTGCAGCCAGTGCGGAAGCTCGTTCTAATGATGAAAGTTCATTTGAAAAAAGCAAGACAGAAAAACCTTCTCGTCGACCCGCTGCTTCAGCAAAAAAGAGCACAAGCTCAAAGCCTCGTACAAAAAGTAGTGAGGAAACAAGTCCTTCTGAGCCTGCTAAACCTGTGAAGCCACGCACAAAAAAAGAGCCTTTAAAATCGAAGCGTGCACACGAGAATGAATCCGAGATGATTCAAGATATTTTTGATAAGCGTGTTTCTCGTTCGGTAGATAATAAAAGTTCCTCTTCAAAATTCGAGCATGTCTCTGAGTCTTATGTTCTTGATATTACAAGAGAAAATAAAGAAAAAGAAGTCACTAGCACAAGAAGAAAACCAGGGCGTCCTGCGAAGAAGCAAAATAATAAGCCTATCTTGTCCCTTGAGGTTCCCTCTCAATTATCTATTGAAACAAGAGGTGTAAAGGCTATTGAGGCACATGAGTCTCTTGCTATTCAATCCCATGGGCGTAAAGCTTTGAATTCAGATAAGCATTATGCTTTAGAAGAAAGTGCAGGTACTCATTTACCTGCAACACCTCGAACTAATGAGATATTTTTAGAAAAAAATCCTGAAAACCTTGTGGAACAAAGTGTCCAAGGGGAAGCAAGAACAGCTCGAGGCTTTGGTAAGTCACGTGGTTATAAAGCCAAGGGACATAATACACGCCAAAACTCTTTGAATAGACACCGAGAAAAACCAGAAGATACTCAAGCTACAGATAGGCATGTTACTGATTTTGTTGCTGGAGTTAATGGAACAAGCGCGTATGTTGGTTCCGAGACTTTAGGTGAATACGGAGAAAAAGCGGCTCTTGGAGTTATGGGGATTATTGACGAAGCACCTATGGTTGATGCCTTGTTGCCTTTAGTTTCTGATGCGGATAATGAAAAAGACGCAAGGACGTCACGCCGTTCTCGTTCTCGCCGTCGCTCAAGAGAAAAGCCTTCTAAGCCACTAGACCAAGTGGGACAAAAGGATTTGGAAGAGCAAGCAGAGTGTGCGGATTTTAATTCTGATTATGATGATGCTCCTATTGCAGAGGGCGGAGAATTATCCTTACTTGAAGCAGAAGTGAGTGTTAAAAAATATGCAAATAGGGCGAAAAAAGAAAGCGCCCTAAAGGCAGAAGATGTCACTCGTGTTCTCTATGTAAGCTCTGTTCCTGATGAGCAAGTGGAAGTGGTTATTACAGAAAATGGCGTTGTGTCCGAGTATTTTGTTGAAATGGCACACCAAGCAAAAATTCGAGGTAATATTTATAAAGGTGTTATTAATAACGTAGATACAAATTTACAGGCAGCGTTTGTGAATTTTGGTTGCGGTAAAAATGGTTTTCTACAAATTGATGAAGTACACCCTGAATATTGGTTAACACATCATACAGAGGGTGGAAAATATCCTCCTATTCAAAAAGTATTAAAGGTTGGACAAGAAATTTTAGTGCAAGTTGTGAAAGAACCATCAGGCTCAAAAGGTGCTTTTTTAACGACTTGGATTTCTCTTGCAGGGCGCTTTATTGTGCTTACTCCAGGGCAAGAACAGATTGGCGTTTCCCGAAAAGTTGAAGACAATGTCGAACGTGCAAGACTGCGTGACCTTTTGGTGGGCATTAATCCTGGCGAGGATATGGGTGTTATTATTCGTACTGCCAGCGAGGGTGCGAGCAAAGCTAATATTCAGAATGATTTGAAGTTCTTGAAGCGAGCATGGAAAGAAATACAGAAAAAAGTTGTGACAGAAGACGCGCCATCGCTTATTTATCAAGAGGCGGACCTTGCTTCAAGGGCTGTTCGTGATTATTTGAGCGAAGATATTGATGAAGTATGGGTGGACTCTGAAGAGGTACGTGATGCTTTAAACGATTTAGTGAGCATCATTTTCCCGAAGAATAAAAGTATTCTCAGGTTACATAAAGACACAAGAAATACTCTTTGGGAGCGCTTTAATATACTTCGCCAATTAGAGGAAGTTACGAAGCGTGAAGTTATATTGCCATCGGGGGGACGTCTTGTTTTTGACCAAACAGAAGCCCTTATGGCCATTGATATTAACTCTGGAAAAACCCAAGGTAAAACAAACTTTGAATCTATGGTTTTCCGTACGAATATGGAAGCTGTAGAAGCGATAGCAAGGCATTTACGCTTAAGAGATATTGGTGGACAAGTTGTTATCGACTTTATTGAAATGCGTGATCGTGGGCATTGTCGTGAAGTTGAAAAATGCATGCGCAACTCCATGAAAAGAGATAGAGCGCGTCATGATGTTGGCCGTTTAAGTTCCTTTGGTTTACTTGAACTTGTAAGACAACGCACAGGCACAAGCGCCATATCTATATCCTCTGAGCCATGCCCTCATTGTAGAGGGACAGGTTTCCGCCGCAATTTAGAATGGCAAGCTCAAGGTGTTTTACGAGAAATCAAGAGTAAGTTATCAGGAAAGAATCTCCCTACATGTTATGTACATAATGTGGAACATGAAGTGGCGTTTTACTTGCTTAACAAAAAACGTGATAGACTTTCTGAACTAGAAAATAAGTTTGATGTAAAAATTGAAATTAATGTGAAATAGATTTTTATTGTAGATTAACATTATTATAAAATAAAAAGCACCGTATATAATAAACTGTTCCTCTTTTCTTTGATACCTAGGAAAAGGGAGACAGTTCAAAATCGGTGCTTTTTGTTTTTAATGTAGAGAGGGAATTGCTGCGCTGGCAGGCATGCTTTTATCCCCAGTATAGGGATATCCATTCGCCGTCTTTCATATCAGTTTCTTGGCATAAGCGTCGAGCTTTTCCCATTTTTTCATATGCCTTTTCTAAATCGGCACATTGCACTCCCAAAAATCCAGAAAGAATAAGACAACCATTTGGTTTGACACATGCCATAATATCTTGCGCCATTTCTCGAAGAGGAGCTGCCAAGATGTTTGCGATGACGACATCGTATTTTTTTGGTAATGCTTTATCAATACTGCCAAGCTCTACGGGGAATTGTTCCTTAGGGACGGCATTGAGTTCATTATTTTCCATGGCATTCGAGACAGCCAGAGTTTCAATATCTAGCCCGTAGCCTGTTAATCCGTATTTTACACACGCAATGCCTAAAATGCCTGTGCCTGTGCCTAGGTCTAAAAATTCCTGAGTGGCTTGTATTTTTCCTTCGCTGTGCAGGGTAGAAATAGCTTTTAAACAGAGCACAGTACTTGCGTGGTGTCCTGTTCCAAAGGCGGATTTTGGTTCAATAACAATCATGTGATTATGTTCAGGATTATCTTTGCTTTGCGCAAGCCAAGGTGGAACAATGAGAAAATCGCCCACATGTATAGGTGTGAAGAATTCCTTCCATGCGTTTGTCCAGTCGCTTTGTTCGATACGAGAACGAGTGATATGAGCATCGGCTAAATAGGCTTTAATTTCCAGCGCAAGAGCGTCTAAAAGCGGGGCTTCTTCGCAGTGCATGGTGAGTTTTGTGTGTCCTGTTGCGAGGCTTTCTTCTTCCCAGCCATAAGCGAGGGCTTGCCCAACGAGGGCTTCTGCAAGGGCAAAGTCATCATCTGTTACTACAACTTCCAATCGTTCTAAGTACTTTGTTTCTTTCAAGTCTGTTTCCATGTATAGATCCTGCTTTTATTTTTTATGATAAGGTTTCTTATTTCAATTTTATTTATTAGGCGTTTGCGTGTAAAAGGCGTACTTCGTCACAGCCATCACGCTCTTTTACAAGGACATTCACTTGCTCTGAGCGTGCGGTATTTATTTGTTTTCCAACATAGTTTGCGGCAATGGGCAGCTCTCTGTGGCCTCTGTCAACTAAAACCAAGAGTTCTATGCATTTTGGGCGCCCATAATCTGAAAGAGCTTCTAATGCTGCCCGTATGGTTCTGCCTGTGTAAAGAACATCATCAACTAAAATAATTGACTTTCCTTCAATAGGTACGGGGATTTGAGAGGAGGCGATTGCTGGCATATTAGCTAAAGATGTCCAATCGTCTCTATATAAATTAATATCAAGTGTGCCCATGGCTATTGGGCTTTTTGTTTTTGTTTTTAGAATTTCTGCTAATCTTTGTGAAAGATTGACGCCACGGCGTTGAATACCGAGTAAAATCAAATTTTCCATATCGCTATGCTTTTCAATGATTTGGTAAGCAAGACGCTCTAATGTTTTTGCTATATCATGGTCATTCATGAGAATTTTCATAGTGATTTTTCCTTTATATAATGGGAGAATTGAAATAAATCCTAAATGGTAAAAGTATTTTAGTATAAAGAGGAGTGTTTGCAAAGAAAATAATCATTTCTTTTTATATTTTTCCACTCTTCTGTTCTTTAAGCATTGACAAAAGTGCCTACAGAACTTAAATTCTTTTTACACAAAATAAACTACGCTTTTAGCGGCGGAGGAATTATGATCAAACTTACAGATGGCGCTCGTAAAGAGCTTGACGCCTTTTTTACAGATAAAGAAAAATCCACAGTTCGAGTATTTCTTGCTCCTGGTGGCTGACGCGGTCCGAAATTATCATTGGCTCTGGATGAGTCCAACGAAGAAGATAGCGTTATTGAATCTGATGGTTTTTCTTTTTGCATCGACAAGACATTACTTGGAACTATTGGTGGTGTAACCATTGATATTTCTTACATGGGCTTCACTATTGAACCCGATCGTCCTTTAGCTTCTGATCCTAGTGATTCATCTTGCTCAAGTTGTTCTACTGGCGGATCTTGCGGTTCTTAATGATTGATATGCACGCTTTTCCTTTAGGGAATGTGTAGTAAATACATACAAAATTCATATTCTCACTGTATCTAATGGAGTGGGAATATGAATTTTAATATATAAAAAGACTACGGTCTTTATGGTGCCCTCATGATTACACTGAGTGAAGCGGTTATAGCAGATTTTGAAAGTCATTTTAAAGAAAATGAAAGACAAGATATTCGTATTTATATCGCCCCTGCTGAAAATACTTCACGCCTTGAGCTTATGCTTGACAATGCACAAGAAGAAGACATGACTTATGAAGTGAGTGGCTATCGTTTTTGCTTTCACAAAGATTTAATGAAAAAGTGCGGTGCTGTAACAATTGACCTGAGTGATATGGGATTTGTTGTTGAACCTTCTATTCCTTTTGTAAAGCGTACACTTTCATGCAATTCTCAATGTGGTTCTTGCAGTTCAAGTTGTAAAAAATAGTATTTTTGCTGTAGTATAAAGAGAGGTCACAATATGAAATGTCCCCATTGCCAAACAGAAACAAATGAAGACCCTTGTTCAAACTGTGGACAAGCGATTGCGAGTTACCAAGTAGACACGCATAAGAATCCAAAAAATGACGAAGTACTTGAACCTGAAATTGTTGATGACAATGGATGGGATAAACGAAGACAGCAGCCTTCTCAAGGTGGATCAAGATACACGTATAAAAATTATACCTTGATTAATCCACAATTCAATATGAATAATTCTTGCTTACCAAGCTTTGTTGGTCTTGGTCTCTTTATTTTTGTGTTCTTCCAATTAGGCTTTTTAGCAGCGTTAGGCTTTGCGTTTTTTCTTTTGATTGGTAAAGCATTTTCGTTTTATGTTGTACTTAAAAATTTCAGCAAGGGGATAATTATTCCCCCTATTCTGCTTGATGCTGCTGTGTGGCTTATAGCTTATGGCCTTGTGGTATGGTTATCTGAGTAAGCTTTAGGGCGTATTAAAACCGTAGCTCGTTTTTACCCAAGCTTTACCATAAGATTTTTTGTCCTTAGATTTTTTATACTTAGATTTTCCCTGCTACTTTGACTCGTCTTTTTTAAGAACTTCCATGGTTACGTTTGTATTGGTGAATACGCAAATCTCACCAGCAACGGCCATAGCTTCACGTGCAATATTTTCAGCGTCTAAGTCGCTGTGTTTTATAAGAGCCCTTGCAGCAGAAAGGGCAAAAGAACCACCAGAACCAATAGCTGCAACGCCATCATCAGGTTCAATGACATCGCCTGTCCCTGTTAGAATAAGAATATGTTCCCTGTCAGCGACTAAAAGCATAGCTTCAAGCTTACGTAAAAACTTATCATTACGCCAATCTTTTGCAAGTTCAACTGCTGCTCGCATGAGGTTTCCGCCGCTTTCTTCAAGCTTCGATTCAAAGCGTTCAAAGAGTGTAAAAGCGTCTGCGGTTGCACCAGCAAAGCCGCCAATAACTCTTCCTTTATAAAGACGTCGAACTTTTTTGGCGGTATGTTTCATAACCATGCTTTGCCCCATGGTCACTTGGCCATCACCTGCAATTGCGACTTCATTATTTTTTCTCACTGCAATAATAGTAGTTCCGTGTAATTCCATTTTGTTTCCCTTATTCTTATATGTAATTGAGTTTTCTCGGTTCGTTCGTTATTATTATTATTATTATTATTATTATTGTTGTTTCCAAATCTTTTTGCGTTCAGCCAATAGCGCCTTTACTTTTTTATGCTGTTCTTTTTCTGTGTCAGACTTGGCTAATTTGTCTGCCTTACTCAGCCATGAGTTTGCCCTTCCTTCCTTATTTGAATAAATAGCAGACGTGGCAAGGGCAAGATATCCTTCAAATTCTTTACCGCTTCTTCCTAGTGATCGTCCATAAAGATCATAAACTTGCGAATCTTCAGGAGCGTATTCTAATACTTTTAAGTAAAATGATTGTGCCTCGCTGTTTCTCTTTTCGGAATCTAAGAGACGAGCATAAAAGAAAACAGCCATATAATCATCAGGATTGATTTTGAGTGCTTTTAATAAGTATTTGTGAGCGAGTGCAGGATCTGCTTTTTCATAATAGAATTTTCCTGCTTCACGGAGTATTAAGGAATCATTCGGGCTCATTCTTAAGGCTTTTTCAAAGTGTTTTGAGGCCGCTTGTATTTGATTGCGTTTGGCAGCAATAATTCCTAAGCCCATACTTGCAAGGGCATTACTTTGAGTTGAAAAGTAATTTTCTGCATGCCTTTCATCGGCATAATAAGCCATGGCTACCGCTTTTGCTCTGAGAAATTGTGGTGTTATTACGGGTTTATACTTTGCAGATGACGATAAGGTTTTAATGTACGACTGCACGCCTGCAATACGAGCATTGATATCAGGGTGAGTTGATAAGTAGGTTGGGAAGTCTGCGCCAACACCAAAGCTATTGCTTTGTAGTATTTCAAAGGCTTCCGCTAGACCAACTGGATTATAACCCGCTTTTATAAGGTATTGTAGACCAAATTTATCTGCGTCGTTTTCATCGAATCTGCTATAGTTTAGCTGTGTAGCTTGTCCTGCAGCGAGAGACGTGCCAATAATGGCTTCCGATGCGTTGCCACCTGCTAATGCTCCTGCTAATAAACCTGCGATGGTGGCTATATTGATATACTTCGCTTTATTGATGCGAGCCGCTATGTGACGCTGGGTCACGTGGGCGACTTCATGCGCCATAATACCTGCTAATTGCGCTTCATTTTTTAGCTCCACGAGAAGCCCCGTGAAAACAAAAACAAAACCACCAGGGCTTGCAAAAGCATTAAGGGCAGGACTGTAAACCACATTTGCTTCAAATTGAAAAGGTTGCGGCGGTACTTCTGCTAAAATACTTTCCATTAAAGAAACGACATACAGCTTTATTTCAGGGTCCTCCACTAGGGGAAGCCGTGATTTTACGAGAACTTCAAATTCTCTCCCAAGCTTCTTTTCATCGGCAACACTGAAATCTTTGAAAAAATTAGCATAGGCTTTGTGGGTATAAGAGGTTTCTGTATAAGATAAAAGCAGAAAGCTTAACACAAAAGATATATTGTAGAATAATATTTTTTTAATAAGGGGTCTCATAGTGATACAATCATTTCCAATGCAAAAATACAATTACATAACCAGACATTTGCGTGAGTCAAGAGTTATGAAGGAAGAACTTTATTGCTCTTCAAATAGGAAATATTTTTCTTTGCACGAGGATATTGGGATACTTCATCAGAAAATATCCCTAGAAAATATCCCCATACAAAGAGGTTAAATGCTAGAAGGTTAAAATGCAGGTAAAGGTAATGGCCGTTATACCATGTGTCTTATATTTCTTGAGATATAGCCCAAACTTGTCCGTTTGGAGTGTCTCGAACCTCAACATGCATTTGCTTTAATGTTTCACGAACAGCGTCAGATTTTGCAAAATCTTTTTGAGTTTTTGCCTCATTACGCTCTTCTAATAAGCGTTCCACTTCATCAACATTAATATTGAGTCTTTTTGCATGGAGGAGACGTAAATCATGGATAATACTTTTTGGGGCATTTCCAAAAACACCAAGAATTTCTGCCCAAATGTCTTTTTCTTTCAAAAAGCTTTCTAAAAAGGCTTTTGTGCCGTCTTTTCCTCGTAAGCCTTTATCTTCTAAAACTCTATTCACTAAGCGGACTATACCAAAAATATGCCCAAGAGCTGCCGCTGTATTAAAATCATCGTCCATGGCAGTATAAAAAGCTTGCTTTAAATCGTCAAATTCTGTTTGAATTTCAGCAGGAAGCTTGAGCTTTTTATTATATTCTCGCTCAAGCGCTGTTTCTGCTTCTGAGAAACATTCATAAACACGTAAAAAGCCTTTTTCTGCATCGTCCATAGTATCGAAACTAAAATCAATGGGGCTACGGTAATGCTTGCTGATAAGGAAAAAGCGAAGGGCTTCAGGATTGCGTAGCTCTAAAATATCTCGAATGGTTTTGAAATTATTAAGAGATTTAGACATCTTTTCAGAATCTATCTGCACAAAACCATTATGCACCCAAAACTTTGCAAACTCTTTACCAAGAGCAGCTTCACTTTGTGCAATTTCATTTTCATGGTGTGGGAAAATAAGATCTTGCCCGCCACCGTGAATATCTAATGGAAGTGGTAGGTTACGTTCACTCATGGCAGAGCATTCAATATGCCAACCAGGACGACCTTTTCCCCATGGGCTTTCCCAATAGGGTTCGCTAGGCTTCACACCTTTCCAGAGAGCAAAATCTAAAGGATCTTCCTTTTCTTCTCCAATAGCAACCCTTGCGCCAGAACGCATATCATCAATATCTCGCCCAGATAATTTTCCATATTCAGGGTAAGAACGCACACGAAAATAAACATCACCCGATGGGGTGGAATAGGCATGTCCATCCTTAATGAGTTTTTCGCAAAGTTCAATCATTTCCTGTATATAATCAGTTGCTTTTGGCTCAATAGTCGCACGGCGCACCATAAGGCGATCCATATCTTCATGGAATGCCGCGATATAACGCTCTGCAATTTCCTCTGGAGATGTGGATTCAGTATTAGCTCTATTGATTATCTTGTCGTCCACATCGGTGAAATTACGTACAAAAGTAACGTCATTCCCTTTGTAGGTTAAATACCTTGAAAGGACATCGAAAACAATAGCAGAACGAGCATGCCCTATATGACAAAAATCATAAGCGGTGATACCGCAAGCGTACATGCTTACTTTTCCCTTTACTTGAGGGGTGAATTCTTCTTTGTGCTTTGACATTGTATTATAAATTTGCATGGAAACTCCGTATATTAAATAAAGTAAGTGATTATTAGTGAATATTTTCTTTCGAAATTATAGCCCATAGGAAAAACTCTTTCAAGTAAAAGATTTAAACGATTTCTTTGGGGTGCAGTGACTCCTTTTTACCTTTGTGTTATTACCTATCCTTGTGTTAACTCTTTAGTGTAAGTATAGGTAAATCATTGGATTTCTTTCTTGTTTAGAGAAGCCCCATGCTCTTAGAATATGTTGTGGGTTACAAGTTTATTGTCAGTTAATTTGATTCATTTGGTGAGGCTAAAATTTATTATGTATAGTAAGGCATACAATAAGTTTAAATGGTAAAGCTTGTATGTGAATTGGTGTGATTTAAAAGATTATTTTTTACTGTACTTATTATAAAAAAAAGACTATTGTTCCTCTACCTTTTTAGGGTGAAAAAACATCTAATTTTTTTAATATATTGAGAGGATTCTATGCTTAACAAAGTGCAAATCATTGGACGTTTAGGTCGTGACCCAGAATTAAAGTATACTCAAGCTGGTGCACCCGTTACTTCATTAAATATAGCAACGGATGAATCATATACTGATCGTGAAGGCAATAAAGTCGATCGCACAGAATGGCACAGAGTATCCGTTTTTCAACGCTCAGCTGAAAGTTGTGCGCAGTTTTTAGCAAAGGGTAGCCTTGTATATGTTGAAGGCAAACTTGCAACAAGAAAATGGCAAGATCCTCAAGGACAAGATCGTTATTCTACTGAAATTCGTGCCGATCGTGTTCAATTCTTAGATAAAAAGGGCGATCGTATAGGCGGAGATGACGGTGGATTTAGCGCCCCTCAACAAAGAAAGCAAGCTCCTGCAAAACGTAGTATGCCTGAGCAAGGTGATAACGAAAATTATGGCTCACCGTTTCCATCAGAAGCAAGCGATATGGACGATACACCGTTTTAATTGACTGACAAAAATATTAGAAAAGCCCTTCTGTTCAAAAAGTAGAGGGCTTTTTTTATGTCCAAAGTGTACTTTGAAGATTCTTTCGTTCTTGATGTATTTTACAATGCAAAGCTGTATATATGTGACAGTATAAAGTTGTAGGATTGCTTTAGATATTAATGCATAAAGCTATATTTGTATACTATTTTTTGGAACAACATGAAATATAAGACGTGTCTTGTAGCTTGTTGAATTATTTTTTTCGACGCCATTTCCAAGGGGGGATGGCGTTTTTATCTTGCCATAGTCCATGGAGTTCGGACTGTGCGTATTCTTCTTTTTTCTCCCATTCATCACAAAAATCTTTTTTACAATATTGCGGATATGCCCAAGCCATACCTTGATCAAGTAAATGTTCTTGTAAAATAGTGCCGTTTGGGAGCTCTACCACTGCAACTTGTCTGCCGTAGTGGTCGATATCAATGGTCTGGATACTAAGAAATTTTTGGAAAACTAAGCCGCTTGTTATTTGCGTTGCCTTTGTGCCAAATGCTTGTTTTTTTTCTGGTGTATCTATGCCGTATAGGCGAATCCTGATTTCTTGATTGTCTGAATTGAGAACTTTGATTGTGTCACCATCAGAAATTCCCACACACAAAGCTTGCCATTTTTTGGTTTTTGTCCTTTGTTTATTTGGGCTTGAAGAGGCGGATAATTCATATTTTAGTTTTGATATACTTCTTACATATTTTTCTGAACCCACGAGATGTCTTTCTTTCTCTCGAGTGGAAGCGTTCTTATTTGTTTCTATCCTTCTTGTGGAAGCCACTTTAGGCGTACAAATTTTACAAGCACGATATCCTTGATTATTGGCTTTTTCAACACTCATCGCAATAATCTGTTTTGACCGCGAAAGGCTTCTGCAATCTTTTTCATGATACGCTTTTCCTTTTGGAGTTACGTATACCGTTTCACTAGCAAAAATAGGTATAGCAAAAAAAGAAAATGCCATCAAAAACAAGAGAGGGACGGAGAAAAGAACGTGTAATTTTTTCATATAGCACCAAATAAATTTATTGCGCACAGATTTAGCTGTACACGGTATTATCTGTTAAACTATATTATTAACGCATATCTTGTCAATATACAAGTAAATGTATAAACTGGAAGCTAATAGTGTTAAAAATAAATACTCATTCTCGTGTGTGGTGACAGTTTATGTTGGGAAGCGAAGGGCTTTTATTATTAGTATTATTATAGACAGTAAATTCAAATATTTATGAATAGAAGTGATGATTTTTTTTAAAATTTTTTGTGTGACATAGGAACAAAAAAGGACTTGCCCTATATATAAGGGTAAGTCCTTGAAATGTAATGGTGTGCCCGACAGGAATCGAACCTGTGGCCTATTGCTTAGGAGGGGCACGTGATTCTTTTTAGTGCTAGACACATTTGTGTTTGCGTGTGTATAAGTCTTGTGATTGCTACAAAAAGTATTCTTATCTTGTGTTAATTTGTATGTATCATAAGTTAGAAACTGGTGACCAAGTCCGTCAAAGCTGGTGGCCATGGTGACCAAACAGTGACCACGAAAGAGGTTAAAATGAGCGAACACAAAATTCAATCCACGCGTTACCAGGGCGTTTACTCTCGCACGAGCACCACACGAATCCATAACGGCAGGGCAGACATTTGCTATTTTGCAGATTATTACACCAACGATGCCAGCACGGGCAAGAAGAAGCGAGTCCGCAAGTTGATCGGCTGGCTTAGTGAGGGAATCACTGCCGTCTATGCCCATAAAGCCAGGGCCAAGCTCATGACCACTGACAGAGCCAGCACCGAGCGCGGCAACTTCATTGCTGAAGCAACCCCTATCACTTTGAGCACTGCCTTTGAAAAGTATCGCAATGAGTGGCTTATAGCAAGAGGAAAAAAAGACACAGGCGATGCTTGCATGTTTTATAAAAACCTCTCGCCCTGGTTGCATGTTAATTTGCATGAAATCACTCCTTATATGCTTGACAGTATGATTACTGCGATGACACAAAACGGCCTTTCGCCTCAAAGCACCTGTTATGTAATAGGTATAATTAAACGAACTATGCGCCGCATGGAGGCGTGGGGATTTTACCAAGGGCAGATGCCTTTTGGAAAAATCACGTTGCCCAAAGTCAATAATAGTAGGCAGCGCTTTTTGACTCCAATCGAGGCTCAAACCTTGCTTGCGGCGTTGCATAAAAAGAGCCTTACGGTTTACACTCAGACGCTGATCAGTTTGCATTGTGGATTGCGTTTTGGTGAAATTGCGGCCCTCACTTTTGAGGACATCGACTTTTATACCCATACTATTATCGTGCGAGATTCCAAGAGTGGAAAGTCGAGGCAAGCCGTAATGACGGGGCATCTTGAGAGCGAGCTTAGAACGTACATCACAGCTTGCCCTCCAAAGGCATTGCTCTTTGTTGGTGAAGGAGATAAGCCCCAAAAATGCGTTTCTAAAACCTTTGGAAGGACGGTCACAGAGCTTGGATTTAACACCACAGCGAACCAAACCCCTATCACTGATAGGCGTCAAAAGGTGGTGTTTCATAGTATGCGCCACACCTATGCGAGTTGGCTTGCTATGACGGGGCAGGGGCAATCCATGATTGCAGATTTGCTTGGACATGCGAGCCTTGAGATGAGCGCACGCTATACCCACCTTTTCCCCGACGCCCGTCGAAGCACCGCAGGAGCTATTGAGAATATATTCTTTAACCATGAGTCATAACCTTGTTTTTTTGATTGTATTTGTCTAAATCGGTTACCGTATAACGAACATTTCCGCCCATTTTGGAAAACTCAGGGCCTCTACCTTGCGAACGCATTTGCCGTAAGGTAGAGGGAGAAAGGCCTAGATATTCGCCAGCCTCTTTTTCGGACATATAAACCTTGGCTTTGAAATCTTTGACCGCCATGCCAACACCTTTGCGCACAGCTTGAGCAACCAAAGAATCAAGTTCATCGGCTTGCATAACAATTATACTTTGACTCATAACGAACCCTTATTATTTTCATCTTTATTCAAGTGTTGTTTTTTGATTGAGC
>CAMQVJ010000003.1 GCA_947038175.1 uncultured Desulfovibrio sp. | reverse complement strand
TTTTTTCAAAAAAGTTCTCTTTCCCCCAAACCCCCTATCTCTCAAAAAACTTTAACAAGGCATGCTGCTAAATTGAAGAATTTTGTATTTTTGATAAGGAAAAGCATATCTTCTTGCGAAAGGAGTTATTTGACGCACATGAGTGAAACAAAAATGGACTTTAAGAAATTATTGCTCTTCTTCATGATAATCCATCAATTACCGACAAAATGCGTCTGTGCATTTAACGTAAAACAGAATTAAATAAAAATACGATTGACGGAGACTAGGATTTATTATTCTCATTGTCAACTTAAATTAAACACAAATAGGTTTACAATATGCAAAAAGCAGGACAAGAAAATACAAGAAAAAATCATCAAGAGAGTGGCTTGTCACGAAATGATGAGGTTTTAAAGCTGTTAGAAAAAGCGGCTGATTGGTGTTCTGGCGAAGAAATGTCAAAGAATTTTAGTATTTCACGAGCTGCCATTTCAAAACATATTAATATATTAAGAGAAAATGGGCATATTATTCAGTCTTCAACCAAAAAAGGCTATAAGCTCATAGCCAAAAATATAAAGATAGATGCTAGACGCTTAGAAAATATTCTAAAAACGCAAACACTTGGTAAGAATGGAATAATAATTTTTAATACCATTGGGTCAAGCAATCAAGAAGCTATGATGAGAGCATTAAACGATGCACAAACAGGAACACTTATCATAGCAGAAAACCAAGAAAAAGGACGTGGAACAAAAAACCGCACTTGGTTTTCTGCCCCACGCTCCTTGCAATTTTCTCTTATATTACGCCCAGAATCTTCTAAGAACACATTGGAAGCATTGACTCAAATAACACTCTCTGCAATTGCGAAAACAATCGAAGAAGTCACACATCTCAAAGCAATCATAAAACAACCAAACGATATTATGGTTAATCAAAAAAAAGTTTGTGGTTTGCTCATTGAAACAGTGCATAGAGGTACAGATTTGGAATGTATTATACTTGGAATTGGTATCAATATAAACGCACTCAAAGAAGATTTTCCCGAAGAACTGCACGACATCTGCACGTCCCTCTTTATTGAAACAGATATGTTTTATAATAGAGTTGAATTACTTGCCTTATTTCTTGAAACATTAGAAAGGGATTTGACACTTGCCCTTTAGAATAATTCTAAAACTCTCTAGGGAGATAAAAAAATGAAAACTTTGACCACTCAATAGTTATATATTTAGGATTTATTTTCTTTTGTTCCTGCATAGGTAAAGTTGCCTTTTACCATACTAAAATATGTGCCTTTATCAATGCCGATCGGTTTACCACAAAGGCACCATATTTTAGCATCGTGCTCGTTGGTTTCGTAGGTTTTAGTAATGCGCTCTTTATGACAGCGCAAGACTTCACCATGCCCTTTTTTTAGGTATTTCCATAATTTACGGCGACATGCCGCGCATTTTATTGTTAACATAACTATATCTTAAAAAAGATGTAAGAAATAAGCAACACTAAATATCATCAAAACAAAATTTTACAAAATACCACTATTAATGCAAATGGGAGCCTGGCTCTTTGAACATATGATAGGCATCCCAAGCAAAGTGGGCCACTTGGATATTAAGAAGCCTATTAGCTTCTAGCGCCTTATGTATTTTGAAATCAGGAAAAGGCGCAAAAATTTTATGTCTTTCTTTAAATTCATTTATAGCATCGTGTGTTTCTTTGTTCATCTTCCCAGTAATTGCCACAGGTATGCCATTTGCGATAAGCAGCGCTTGGGTGTAAGGGATAATAAGCCCTTGGCTCAAAATATTTTTATATTCATTGCGCCATGCTCTAATGACTAATCGATCTTCGTCAAAAATATTTCCCACTCCCCCCACACGCCAATAAGGGATATTGAGAGTTCTTCCTATAATTTGCACAACACTGAGCTCACAAAGCATTTGCAAGGCTAAATGACGCCCGTGCATAGCGGTGGCCTGCGCCGCATAACCGATGCCATTACCCAAAATTGAAAAACCTAAATCCTTGCTATTTTTGGCAAAATAAAGTTCTGAAACAGCACCATATTTTCCAGGAACAGATATACCATCTAAATTCGTGATATTAAACGAAACACCCAAGCGAGAACGGCGCTGTGAACTAGAGGAAGAACCTGCAATATCTGTTCGTCCTGTTCCTCCGCCAAAGCTTGCCATTACGTCAAAATCTTGCGAGCGAGAGCTTAGGTTTCTATCATACTGCGAAATGGCACCGCTTATGGTGAAATCAGCAGGGGGGCGAATCGAGTAGGTTAAATCTTCTAATTTATTAGTCGCTTGCATCTGGGCAAGTACCTGCTGATGCGTTAAATCTGAGAGGTCATATTGCTCGACATAGCGAATTTTATAATAAACCTGTGAAACAGCATCTCGAACCATAGTCGTTATATTAAATGGAATTTCACCTGTACCAGCAAGCCCTGTAGAATCTCTAATGGGTTTTACATAATAAAAAGTTGTGTGATAAGAAGGAGGTAAATAAACTTCCAAAATGGTATTAAGATCAAGTAATGATTTTGTATAATGCGTTTTTTGAGGAGCTGTAGCCTTCATTTCCCTTAAAACGGGGGAGCTTGCAGGATGACAAGCAAAAAGAAAAAACAAGGCCATACTTGCAAAAAAAAGAGAAAAATATTTTTTCATAAAACTACCTTATCCTAAAAACAAGAGACTAGAAACGCTGACGTATACTATTTCTTATAATAATTATCGTGTCCGATAAATCTGTTTTATTAATAATTGGGCCAATGTTTATACCGTTTTTAACAATAACATTGCCAACACCATCAGAAATATATTCGTCTGTTTCGTTCGCGCCATCAATGACGATACCTTCAGACGTACCACGCTCAATCCTATACGCCATATTTTCCGACCATGCGTCGTATACCTTTACAGCACTCGCATCAGCGGGAGTATTTATATCTCTTGCATACTCATTCAATCCAAGATCGTCAGCAGCATACGCAAGATGCACACCAAAAAGCAGGAATAAAACAAAAAGAATCATATGTTTTCTCATATATTCTCCTGTCAACTATTTTATATAAATATTTAGATTATAACACTTAACTTATTTATAAAACGAATACATACAACGCAAGCGTATAAAAGTGGGGGATATTAGCATAAAACAGTAATATCCCCCACTCACACTAGCGTCTCATTAATCAATTCAGCATAAATAACACATAAGAACCTATGTATTATTTGTTACTTACAGTACCAATACGTGCTTCATTACCTTTACCAGTTGTAACAACTGTTGTTCTGTCAAGGTTGGTTCTGTTGTTAACATTTACTTGTTTGCCGTTTTCATTGCTCACAACACCGATGTCGGTTTTGTTACGTTGACCAGCATTAACAACAACTGTGTCATTAGCGGTTGTAACATTATTAACGTTCTTTTGAGTACCACGTGGTTGTTTTTCTGCACCAGCAGCAAAAGCAGAACCAGCAAATAACATCATAGCAACGGTCAAAATAGCAACTTTCTTCATACAAAACTCCCTTTGTAGTTTTCAAACTGAATCAGAGCATATGCTCATAATTTAGATGAAATAAAACAGTTAATAAACTTTATTAGATACGACGAATTTAGCACGCCCTACCTCACACGAGCCATATAAATAGCTACAGCAGAAATTATACCGCCATGAGCTACTTTTGCACCATTCTTTTGCCTTGATTCTAAAAATCAAACTAAAAGCAGGGGCAAAATATAATATATTTAGAATGCTAAAATATCTTTAAACAATATTAAAACATTCAATAAAATCAACATAGCACTCAAATTCTAATAGCGAACTTCTCCATCTTCATTTGTAATACCTGTCGATGATGCATGCGAATTATGTTCTAAATCTAGATTCGTTTTCTTTTTCACGTCCATATTTGAACGCACATTCCCTTGATATTCAATAGATAAGCTCTTTCCATTCGCTGCATGCCCTCCTCTATTGCTCCAAGTCCATACATGCCCATCTTTACTATCAATAATAAAAATACCTCCACTACCGAGAGGCACAGCTTGATAGCGTTCATAATCATTAGCAAAAGATGGATAAGGTAAAAACAAAGCCCCTACAAGAAGTGAATACGTAATTATATTTATCCGCATCAAGATACCCTCTTTTAACCTTGCCCATGCGAAGCAAGGGGAACTATAGAAAATAGAATCAAAATACACCTACATAAAAAAATAGAATAATATATTTTATAATTAAAATATCACAGTTAAAAACAACATAACCTATAATATGCCCCATCTAAAAAAAACGCAAGCCTATTAATAGGAAAAACACACAGTATCACTATATTATACATAGATACAACACCTATAGAATTAGGATTTTCCTGCTCAAAACCTAGATACCTCTACTATTTTATAGGTAAAATAATATAATATAATCTATTTAAAATTATAAAAATAAAGAGCACTCAATCCATGCAAAAGAGCCCTCACATCCTATAAATTCTCTTTTGTTGCAAAATAAATTTTCTCATAGAAACCAAAAAGAACATCTTCCTACAAGAAAGACTAAAAAGAATTTTAGAGTCACCGTATCCAAAGAGCCTGCAAAGACTCATCAATTATAGTCAAAAAAGAAACCTTTTCTTCTATTTTTAAGCGTAAACTATTTACTAGCCTAGATTTTTCTTGTATACTATGAGTAACTAAGCTTCTCACCCCCTAGTCATATTTTCGAGTGATAAGCAGAACAAACTCTCGCATATTTGCATCAGACGTTTAATAACTATTTGCATCTAAAAGGCTTATACTTCGGATCTAAAATCACACAACGTTATTCTCTAAAGTAAAAAGAACATGTGCTTAGTATTTGACAAAATAGCAACTCTTTCAATGTATGCATTTAATTTATACATTAGACAAATAAGGAGGAAACATGCTTCAGTGCACGCAAGCCAAAGATGATTTCTATTTAGAAAATCTTAATAATCCGTGGAGAGATGTTCTTCATTTAGCGAATAAGCAAATTATTCCAAAGTTTTTTGCATGGGAAAAACCAAGTGCGGAAACATTTTCCTTTCTTTCTGCTGGTTGTGTTTATTTAGAATGTCTGAATTTTTCAGGAAAACAACGCATTACTTTTTGCATAAAGCCTGGTTGCATCTTTCGAGAATGCACTCTTTTGCCTTTTGAATTTGGCAATTCGTATAGGCTCGTTGCCATGGAAGAAAGCATTATATACAATTTCCCTGGTTCGCTTTTAGCAGATGAGAGCTTTATAAAGCTTCACCCAGAACTTATGTCAAATTTAGTCTTTTCATTAATGCAGAAAACAAAAGTACTTTTTGCACGTCTTGCCGATGATAATGAATGCTCCCCCGAAAAAGTGGTTTGCTTTTATCTTGATAAATTGGGAGATAAGCATGACGGCAATATATGTTGCCCTGAAATATCACAGTCAGAGTTTGCGGCAACTATTGGTATACATCGAAGCACCCTTGGAAAAATATTAAAGAATTTACGAGACGAAGGAATCATAGGAGATTTTACACGTAAAAAGCTAGAAATATTAGATAAACAAAAATTAAAAAGATACGCACAGCCCTGTGTATATTAAGAAGTAAAACAAGGCTTAGTACTACGAAAAAAAATGCAAAAAAAAACTTCCTTATGACTAAGGAAGTTTTTTTTAACACAAATATTTATAAAATATTTTTTATGAAATCTACTCTACAAGCATAAACTGTTTCTCTTAAAAAACCTTTTGAATTTGTGCTTCTAGACGGAAGCTCTCAGACGCAGGGCCTGCACCATTGCTCTTCGCCGCTTCAAAATCTTGATAGATTGCAAATTGTGGGCTTACACCAATACTTGCTTTCCATTGTGGAATTTTAAATCTAACAGATGGACCAGCAAAAATAGTAGTAAAGGAATCGTTTCGTCCCTTACCTGATTGGTCACTTTCAAGTACGTGGTAGTATTGAGCTTCAATACCCAAGTCCCAGTTTTTGTTAACAGCTATTGCATAACGAGCTTGCGCACGAATGGAGTCATTTTGATCAATATCATCGATTGCAACGCCCGTTGGGCTTTCAGCATCTCCGTCGCCCATCCATGTATAACTTAGGCCAGCTTCAACTAATTGGCGTCCACCATCAAATGCATACGTAACACCAAGCTCACCATAAAGACCCCAAGCACCAGTGCCTAGTCCATTATAAGAGGTGCTTCCTGTTGGTATTACTGCACCAATTCCAGCACCAAAGCTTACAGGATAGCCTTTATCTTGGCTGATGAGTTGCTTACGCAGAATAAGTATACTGTCGCCAAGCCCATTTCTTGAAGGTATCTTTTCAAAATCGTTAGCAATAAGAGGAATACTAGCACGAAGATCCCAACCATTGCCAAGACCAACACGAGGTTTTATAGCAAACACGTTGAAGGTGGATTCATTCTTAGCTTTGTGGCTATTTCCGCCTGTCCATACTCTATCTTTTTTAGCATTGACATAGTTTCCAACAACACCAAAAAGGCCTTTTGGAACTGTGCCACCTGATGGGGTAAAATCGTTAATAACACCTGGACCTGGCCTTGGTGTAGGCTCGTTCGCATAAATAGAGGTTGAAACAGAAAGGCTACATGCTAACGCCAACATCATAGAAATACTTTTTTTCAACATGCTTTTCTCCAAATGTTTTTATGTTACAATTCCAGATAGACCCTTGAAAGATAAAATGTCGAAATGATGTTCAATCAACTCAACTCTTCACCCTTCATTCCTCTTTATAAAATATACTGTAGTCATTAATATAACATGCTCTCATTATAAAAATGTCTTCCAGAAGACATTTTTATAATGAGAGCATGTTATATTTGTCGTAAGAGTTAATAAATTTAATACGCTCGTTCGAGTGTAAGGGAGAAAAGAATGAATCCACAAGCAAAAACTTTTCCATCGGTAATTCTCATCGTTAACACGATGATAGGATTAGGCATTATGTTCTTTGGACACTTAATGCAATTTGATCCTTTCGCTGTTGCTCCTAATGCTAAATTGCTTTCTCTCGGACTTCCTATGGTCAACGACCAGGTGCTTATTCAGATAACACCCGTTGGAATGAAAGCTCTCGCAATTTTTCTAGGAGTTGTGTATCTTTGGACTTTTGTTGATACACTTTGGCCTTGTTTTTTAGGTGTATTTCTCCTAGCAAATAGTGGTTTTGCACCTGTTCCTGGTGTTTTAAACTTGTTCATGGGAAATCCTAACACTGTTATGATTTTGATGCTTTTCATTTTTGCAGCAGCGTTCACTCATAGCCAAGTTGCCGTATATCTTACCAGATGGCTTATGACAAGAAAGATTGTTATAGGACGTCCTTGGTTGCTCACTGCTAACATACTTATGACATGTTACCTTGTTGCATTCTTAGACCAAGTAACTTCTGTATTTATCATGTGGCCAACCATTTATCTGATTTTCAAAGAAGTTGGCTTCAAAAAAGGCGACAAGTATGTGTCCTTATTAGTTGTTAACAGTTTGATCATGATTCTATTGAGCTTTGCAACGGATGCGATTAAGGGTGGTGCTTTTTATTTAGTAGCAGGACTTTATGGATTTGCAAGAGCAAACCCTGATCTAAACGTGCCTGAATTCAATCTAGCCGCTTACATTTTGTTTGCTATTATACTTTCCGTCGTAATTATGTTCATTTTGCTTGCCATTATGCGTTTTGTTTATCGTCCCGATGTGAGCCTATTGAAAAACTTTGACGTGAGTATTTTTGATAAGAATCCACTTCCACCTATGTCATGGAAGCAAAAGACACTTATCGGACTTTTCATATTCTATGCTTTATGGATGATATTACCTGGTGTATTACCAGCAGACAATGTTGTTGGTATGTTCCTAAGAAAGAATCTTTTCAGTGGTTCACTTGTTGCGGTTCTTCTTCTTACAGTTATACGATACAAGGGTGAGCCTTTAGCTGATATTGCACAAACAAACGCCGCTTTTCCATGGAAGGTTTTCTTCCTTATTGCTACCGCGTTTGTGCTAGGCAATGCCCTCACATCACCTACAACGAACGTATCTCTTCTTATGGAATATGTGCTACGTGACACCTTCGTTGGCGTAAGTTATTTCTCACTTACTATCTACACTATTATTATTGCTATTGTTGTTACTAACTTTACAAACTCTGTCGTAACAGGGCTTATTTTTGCGCCTGTGCTTATCGCAGTTTGTAATGCGTACGGCTTTAGCCCAACACCGCTCCTTGCTTGTTTCTTCTACACAGTACTTGTGGCAGCAGCAACACCAGCAGCGTCCCCTTATGCAGCGATGCTTTTCAGTAACAACGAATGGATTTCAAAGACAGACGCATTACATTATGCATCTGTTGCTTCTTTAGTTGTAGTCGCTGTTGTTATTCTTCTCGGTATCCCTATGGCTAATATGTTTTTCTAAAAGTTGATTTTAGTTTTCAGGAGAAAAAATGAACAAATACGATATTATCATTGTTGGAGGAGGCCCTGCAGGGCTAACCGCAGCTATTTATGCAGTGCGTGCCAACATGAAAACCCTCATTCTCGATAAGCTCGCTCCTGGTGGGCAAATCATCAATACCAATGAAATAGAAAATTACACGGGTATGGGTGCTATCAATGGGGCAGATCTTGCCATAAAAATGTTCGAACATACACAAGAACTCGGTGCAGAATTTGACTACAAAACTGTTATCGAAATCGAAGATATGGGAAAAACAAAAAAAGTAAAATGCGAAGAAGATTCCTGCGAATACGAAGCTTCTGCCGTTATTATTGCTACAGGCACAAGCCCTCGCCGCTTAGGAATAAAGGGCGAAGAAGAACACGCTGGTGGCGGTCTTAGCTGGTGTGCTATTTGTGACGGTGCGCAGTACAAAGGCAAAGATGTTGTCGTCATTGGCGGAGGAAACTCGGCCGTTGAGGAATCTATCTATCTTGCAGGTATTGTTAATAAACTCACAGTTATCACCATGTTTGACCTAACAGCTGACCCAAAAGCATGCGATAAACTACGTGCCATGGAAAATGTCACCGTTTATCCCTTCCAAGAAATCCTCGAATTCACAGGCGAAACCTCCCTCGAAGGAGTTCGATTCAAATCCACAAAAGAAGATACAGCAGAAAAATACGTCACCTGCGACGGTATCTTCGAATACATAGGACTTGAACCAACAGCAGATTTCTGCAAACCTCTCGGCATACTCAACTCGCACGGATTCATTGAAGGCGACGCCAGTATGCAAACAAAAATTCCTGGAGTTTTTGGCGCAGGCGACGTAACAAGCAAAATGCTACGCCAAGTCGTTACCGCATGCTCAGATGGCGCAATCGCTGCAAACGCTGCATCAAAATATGTAGAAAGCTTAAGATAAGTAAGATTAAGATGCCTTCGGCGTTTTTTAAGAATGCCTTCGGCGACCAAAGGGAATGATTCCCTTTGGAAACCCCATCGTGTTTTGTATTTACTCGCTTCGCTCGTAAACACAAAACATGGGTATTCAAAATTCTTATTAATTACAACTAAGTCTTTTTTAGAGAAAATTAAAAAAAAATAAACTTAGCTTCCATTTGATTGCTCTGACAAAAACTTAAATTACGTTAATTAAAGTTTTTTGAAAGAGGGGTTTGGGGAGAAAACTTTTTTGGAAAAAAGTTTTTTCCCCAAGAAAAATAATAAAAAAACAAAAAACAAAAATAGGAGATACTATGATTGAGGAAGTGACGACAGCGCAGTATGACGCGCTCGACAAAAAAGGTCCTATGCTTGTAGAGTTTTATTCAAAAACATGCGGGCCTTGCAAAATGCTTGCTTTTGTGTTGAAAGATATAGTTAAAAACGACCCAGATTTACGTGTTTATACGGTAGATTTTAATGAGAATGAAGATTTGAAAGATAGATGTGGCGTCAAGGGTTTCCCCACCATGCTTTTCATGAAAGATGGTGCTGAGGTGAGTAGACTTGAGGGGCTTAAGCAAAAGCCTATGATTGTCAAAGAACTTGAAAAAATTAAAAACTAGGAGAAAAATCATGCCAAATTTCGTTACGTACACATATGAAGAACATATTATCAATAGCCAAAACAAAAAAGAAAAAGCATTTCTTGCAAAATTTGAGAAAGAAGCTCCTGCTCTTAATGACGCACATGTTATTGTTAATCCTTATATAATTAACCCTTTATCTGCTCTTATTCTTTTCAAGACAGCTAAAAAGGTTACTGCTACCATGACTGTGCATGGAAAAAATAATGCACGTGAAGATATAGTGAAGAGCTTTGGAGAAAATACTTCTCATGCTATTCCTGTTATCGGTCTTTATGAAGGTATCTGCACAAAAGTAAGCGTGAGTCTTTCCTCTGGTGAATGCAAAGAATTTTGCATCAAGGGTGAAGCATTGCCTGCTGATGTGTGTCGTTGCCGCAATGTTATGACAAGCCATGATTATTTTGGTAATGACTTTATGTTTCTTACTCCTGCTGGCAAGAATTTACCAACTGCCTATGACTATAAAGGCGAAATTCGTTGGATGCTTAACATTAATACTATGTTTGACCTCAAACGCCTCAAAAACGGTAATATTCTGACAGGCACACACCGTTATAGCCGTATGCCTTACAATTCAACAGGGCTTTTTGAGCTTACCTTACTTGGTAAAATTATCAAAGAATACCGTATGCCTGGCAACTATCACCATGATCAGTTTGAACTTTCTGACGGTAATATCATGGCACTCACCCAAGATTTCTCTACAGACACTGTAGAAGATATGATTGCCTTGCTTGACAGAAATACTGGTAAAGTTCTTAAAACTTGGGATTTCAAAGATTTCTTGCCACAAGACCAAGGTGGTTCAGGTTCTCAAGATGCTCATGACTGGTTCCACAATAACGCACTTTGGGTTGATGAAGTCAATAAAAGTGTCACTATTTCAGGACGTCACCAAGATGCTATCGCCAATTTCAATTATGAAACTAGCAAGCTAAACTGGATTATTGGCGACCCTGAAGGCTGGCCTGCGGACATGCAAAAATATTTCTTCAAACCAGTGGGCGACCTCACAAAGTTTGATTGGCAGTATGAGCAACATGCGTGTGTTGTTTGCCCTGATGGCGATATTATGGCTTTTGATAATGGTCAATATCGTGCTAAAACAAAAGATAAATACATCAAAAACAAAGACAACTTCTCTCGTGGTGTTCGTTATCGTATCGATACTGACAAAATGGAAATTGAACAAGTTTGGCAGTTTGGTAAAGAATGGGGACAAGATTTCTTCTCCCCTTATATCTGCAACGTAGAATATTATGCTGATGGGCATTATCTTATTCACTCAGGCGGTATGGCAACTGTTGACGGTTATGCCTCCGATTTGCTCGGTGCATTTCTAAAAGTAGCCGACCCAGGCGTTGATCTTCTCTCAAGAACAGTAGAAGAAAAAGACGGTGTAATTCAGTACTTCCTTGAAGTAGAAGGAAATAACTTCTACCGTGCAGAGCGCTTAGCTCCTTACCATGACCAAGAAAATCTTGTTTTTGGTGAAGGAAAAATCCTCGGTGAACTCGATGTTACACCAACATTCGACACTATCCCTGAGGTTGAAGAAGTGATGGAAATTATCCCTATGTTCCATCAAATAAGCATTCACGAAGAAGAAGATAAATTCATTATTCAAGGAACTTTTGAACGGGGCTCTCTCGTTGTGTTCGTTCTTGAAGGTAAAGAAGATCATGGTTATTTCATCAATACCGCAGCATCATGGCATCTTGCTATGTGTTCTGGCGCATTCCTAGAAGACGATGAACGCACCATTAAACACAATATCAGCAAGAAGGGCTACTCTGGAAAATATGATATCAAAATCATTATCGATGATAAAAAATATCAAACAGGTGTCAGCATTTTTTGCTAGTGTGTAAAAAGATAGAATGGTAGAATGTTTTTGCTGGGGGAAGAAAACCCCTATCTTTCCTAAACTTTTTAAATATAAATTTTCAAAATTGACTTTACCCTGTCCTATGATGAATTCTTTTTCAAACGAAGTTTGAAAAAGTAATGTGGGGGTTAGGGGGAGTTCAACTCCCCCTAAAAAAAGAAAAAGAAAGAAAAAAAACAAAAAAGAAAAGAAAGAAAGAAAGAAAGAAAAACACATTCTATAATAGCATTATCGCCCCATTGGAGGGACTATGAATAATACACTTAATCAATTGCAAGTTCTCACTGATGAGAATGTCGAAAAGCAATTATTGATTAAAAATATAAAAATTATCTTTGAAGATATTTATGCAAATTACCCGTGGATTGTAGCGGAGGTTTTTATTGATTTGCAGAATCAATCAAGGGTTAATCAAGAGTTTATTGACCTCACGCTTTCCCCTCTTTTTCATGACACCGAGCAAGAGAAGCTTATGCAGCTTGCGACGGAATGCCTTCCTGTTGAAGAAAATAGACAGCGCTTAGCTATGACTTTTTTTGATGGAAACATGAGTCCTGAAAAAATGCACAGCGCTATGAATAGAGACCCTTTATCCCTTGATAAAGAGCAAAACCCTGGTTGTATTCCTTGCGATGATGCGAGTATTACGGCAACCTTATCGCTTGGTATCTTGGGTGATTCTGCGAGCAAGAAATTTGCCGCCGCTAATAATGCACGTCACTTAGACTATCATATTAAAACATTGGAAGATTACCGAGTTCTTTTGAAGAAAAAAGGCGACACGTTTAAAGACGAATGCCATTCTTTAGATGGTGTCTTGGACACTTTATCCAGTAGATGCGTATAGGAAATATTTATACGCATATCACAAAATATGGAATAATTATTTTAGGGGGAAGGCTTTGCTTTTCCCCTTTCTTTTTAGTATTGTGGGCTTACGTTAAAAACATTTTTAATTCTACGCTAAAGGCAGCCCATGAAAAATATATTTCCAAAAGTTATTTCCTTTGAAAATCACCTTGAAGAAGCGAGTATTATTAAGCGCGAAAAGCGTTTTTTTGTTGAATTTACATGGGGAGTTTTAGCCCAAAAGCAGATACCTGAAGAAAGCTTGTGGGCGCATACTAATAACACAGGTTCTATGATGGGGCTTGTGCGTAAGGGCAGGCGTATTTTGCTTTCAAAGGCAGATAACCCAAAGCGAAAACTTGGGTGGACATTAGAAGCTATATGTATTGACCAAAGCCTCTCGAGTAAATCGGTAGAAATGGGGAATTTGGCAGAGCATGAGAAATCGCTCACGATAAAGAATTTGGCAGAGCAAAATAAATCCCCGTGGCTTGGTGTGAATACTTCGCTACCTAATAAATTTTTAAAAGAACTTTTTTCCATGCGTGATTCAGACGGAACACCGTTACTACCATGGACTGAAGGATATACAAATATACGTATGGAAGCCACTAATGGAGAAAGCCGTTTAGACGCATGCATTTCCTGTGAAGCCGACAAACCCAGCCTGCCAAAAAAGAGAAAGAAAGGGGCTAGCGATTCACTTCCTATTTCTGATTCAGACCCAGAAAATCCATGTAACATAAAAGAAGAGAACGCAAAACCAAGACTCTGGGTAGAATGCAAAAGCGTGACTCTCGTTGAAGATTGTGTTGCTGCATTCCCCGATGCCGTGAGCGAGCGAGGAGCAAAACACCTTGATACTCTTATGCGCATTGTGAAGGAAGGGGAAAGAGGCGCCATGCTCTATGTTGTGCAAAGAACCGATGGGCACTGTTTCTCTGCGGCAGATTATATCGATCCTCATTATAGCCAAAAACTCGAGGAAGCCTATCAAGCGGGTGTTGAAATTTATGTAATTGTTGCCAATGTTCAAAAAGATGGCGTCTATTTTGGCGGTACGCTCCCCTTTTCAAAATAAGCATTTTTGAATAAATGAGAAGAAGCATCTTGAGGGGGAAAACCACATTTTTTTGAAAAAAATGAGTTTTTCCCCCTCAAACTCCCCTTTTCCTTAAAAAACATTTCATTACTATAATATATAATTTTTGAATATTAAAAGCTTTTCAATAACGCTCCGCTCACCCAATAATATAATATTTATTCGGGAGTTATATTCACTCGTCGCATTTTGATGTCATCTAGGGTGAGATAGAGAGAAGGCACAAGAAGAAGGCAAATAAAAGTAGCAAAAAGAATACCAAAGCCAAGGGAAAGAGCTACAGGAATCATCATTCGGGCTTGCCTTGACGTTTCAAAAATAATAGGCATAAGCCCTACAAAGGTGGTGAGTGTGGTGAGCAGAATAGGGCGAAAGCGTTCAATTGCGGCTTGATAAATAGCCTTATAAGCACTTGCGCCTTCTTTGCGTTTGTTATTTGCAAAATCGATAAGCACAAGGGAATCATTCACCACAACCCCCGATAAGGCAACTATACCAAATATGCTTATCACGCTTAGGCTGTAGCCCATTATGAAGTGCCCCATAACCGCTCCAACGATACCAAAGGGAATGGCTATCATAATAATAAGAGGCTGACTATAGCTTCTAAAGGGGATAGCAAGCAGGGCATATATACCTAATAATGATAGGAATAATCCGTTAACCATTGTGCTTGTGCTGTCTTTTATATCTTCTTGTCTGCCCCCAAATTCCCATGAAAGCCCTGGATAATTTGCCATAAGCTCTGGCATAAGGTCTTCACGCACAGTTTCCATCATAAGTCCCGTGGCAGAAGAGGGAGTGATATTAGCGGAGACTGTGGCTGTGCGTCGACCGTTCGTGTGCATGATAACAGAATCCGCTCTTGTGTCGTTTATTTGCACCACGTCTCGCAGGAGGTTTTCTTGCCCTGATGGGGAAAGAATAACTAAATCTTCAAAGGTGGATAATTGTTTGCGCTCTTCTTCTGGTAGGCGAACTCGCACTGTGACTTCGTTGGTGTCACGCTGCTGGCGAAGCGCTATCGCACCTTCAAAAGCATCACGCACCTGTGCTGCGATATCTCTTGCTGTAAAGCCTGACTGCTCTGCTGCTGGCAAAATATTTAAATCAAATTGGCGTTTAGTTTGACTCACGCCCGTGTCAATATCTCCAACTCCTTCATAGGGTAATAGCATTGAGCCTAGGGTGATAGCCGCTTTATTAAGGGTGTCGCTATTACGATGGGAAAGACGAACGGTAACGCCCTTGCCTGAACCTGGGCCGCCACGGTCGGCTTGCATAATAATATTTTCTACGCCAGCAAGTTGCCCAACAACAAGACGCCACTTATCGGTAAAGTCTATGGTACTCATGGGACGAATTTCTGCTTCCACTAAAAACACATGCACAGCAATTTTATTTTCTTCTATGCTTGCATAAATTCCTGTGGCTAAATCTTCTCCGCCATTTTCATCAACGGTTTCTTGAGCAGTACTCACAAGATGGTCTTTTATTCGGTTAATTTCAGATAAGGGCGAGCCGGCGAAAAGCACCGCTTCTGCATACGCATAATCGGACTCTGTTCGTGGCATAAGGTCAAAACCTAAACGCCCTGATTGCACATACGCACCAACAAAAATAAGAATAGCCAAACTCACCGCAAGGGAAATATACCTATGGCGTAAAACAGAAGTGAGAACACCGCCAAAACGATACTCAACAAAATACATAAATTTTCTGCTGAAAGCTTCTTGTTTTAAGGAAAGCTTTGTTAATATATTTGGCTTTTTTGGCTTGGTAGATATAGAGGTTTCCTGTTTTTTCTTTTTAGAAACATGGGACAAGTGAGCAGGTAGAACAAAAAGAGATTCCAATAAAGAACAGGTAAATACAGCGATAACGACAAGAGGCAATGCAAGCCAAATTTGCCCCATAACACCTGGAACAAAAATAATAGGGAGAAAAGTCAATATATTCGTCAACACACTAAAAACAACAGGGCCACCCACCTCATGCACGCCTCGAATGGCGGCTTCTAAGGGGTGAGCGCCTCGTTCTTGCCATGAACTTACATTTTCCCCAACGACAATGGCATCATCCACCACAATTCCAAGGGTAACAATAAAGGCAAACATACTGATAATATTAATACTAAGACCAAAAGGAGCAAAAAACCAAAACGCACCCAAAACAGAAACAGGAATGCCAAGACTTACCCAAAACGCAAGTGAGGGACGTAAGAAAATAGCAAGGCAAAGAAAAACAAGAACTACTCCCGTAAGCGCATTGGAAATAAGTAAGCTCTCACGCTCTTTATATATTTTTGCACTATTATTTCTTTCCACAAGCTGTAAGCCACCAGGGAGACTTTCGTTATAGCGTTCGGCAATAGCTAAAGCCGCATTAACAACAGATTCAGGGGTTTGCGAATCGGTTTTATAAACCTTAAGCATCACCGCCTCATGTCCGTCAAATTCTGCCCATGTGTTCACATCTTCAAAACCTTCGCTCATATGCGCTATGTCATCTAAAAGAAGTTGGCTGCCGTCGGGGTTTGTACGCACCGCCACATTTGCAAAATCGGACGCAAAATCACGACGCTCGTCCATGCGCATGAGAATATCACCAGAACTTGATTTTAGTGTACCGCCACCCTGCTCTAAAGCACTATTACCAATGGCATCGGCGACGTCTCGTAATTTCAAACCATAACGACGCAAAGTATCTTGAGGGATTTCCACATGAACTTCCAAATCTCGCACGCCTTCAAGTTCTACCTTTGTGATAGAGGGAGACTGCGTGAGTTCATCACGAATAATATCAGCCCAGTAACGTAAAACATGCATGTCATCGCTACCAATGAGAAGCAAAGTTATGACTTCATGTTCCGATGACCACAAAGAAACAATGGGAATTTCTGCGTCTTTTGGAAAGGTGGTGATTCTATCTATTTCAGCTTTCACATCTTGCAAAACAATATTGCCATCAGCGCTTTCTTCAAATTCAATACTCACAGTTGCCATACCTGAGGATATCACAGCGGAAGTTTCATCAATATTATCTATACCTTGAACCGCTTGCTCAATAGCAAGGGTGACCCCTTTTTCCATTTCTTCAGGCGTCGCCCCAGGATATGCCACACTCACTTGTATACGATCAATGGAAAACTCAGGAAAGACTTCTTTCGTCACCTTGGAAAGCATCATCGCACCACCGATGAGCAGTACAATCATCAGCAAATTTGCCGCCACAGGGTTACACGCCATCCACGTTAAAGCCCCCTTTTGCATATGAGGCGGTAGTGTCTTTATATCAAATTCTTTTATGTCGTCATTTTTCATTTCATTACCTTATGGGAACGCTGAAAGCTTTGCTAATGGATTCTGAGTGGAAGAAACAGGCTGTTTTTGGGGAAACTTGTTTTCTCTAAAATACTTTGGAATTATAATTTACAGCCCCTCATTTTTAGATAAAAAAAGAGTGCAATTTTCTTTTAGAAAAAAATCGAAGTGCCTTTATTTTTCGTTTATGCGTATGGGCATACCTTGAATAGGAGCAGGCAAAGTAGATATAATAATGCGCTCTCCCTCGGCAATGCCTTCACTCACATAGACAAAACGAGTGTCTTTCCAACTCGTTGTAACATATCGAATATCAAGGGTATATTTTGATTTCTCTTGAGGATTTTGCCTTTTTATAACTTCATCAGGCGTTTTTGTTTCTTGCTCCGCTAAAGTTGCCTCGGGCGTGTCTTTAGATATATTTGCAGGGCTATCCGTATCTGTACCCAGAGGAACAGCAACCCACACAACATCACCGCTATGCAATGCACTACGGGGTAAAACCACGACATCTTTCAATGTTCCTACATTCAATTCTACAGTGACATGATCACCTAAAATTAACGCCGCTTCCTTATTTTTTAAACCTAAGGGGTCGGGAATACGAATGAGCACACGCCCCATGCGAGTGCTATCATCTAAACTGGCAATACGACGCACAATAAAGCCTTGACGCTCAACGCCTGCACCGCTTTTTATATTGACCTTGGAGTTATTCACATCTTCTAAATCGAGGGCGGCAATTTTATCAAGAGCAACAGCCGCCTCCACACGATATTCATCTGTCCCCACAATTTCAAGCAAGACATCCGATGTATTTGCTTGGCTGCCTAAAGAGGTATTTCTCTTTACGACTAATGCGTTATAGGGAGCTTTAATACTTGTGTAATCCATATTTAATTGAGCGGTACTGAGTTCCGCTTGGGCAAGGTCGACGGCGGCTTTTGCTTGTGCTAGTTGCGGTGCTCGAAGAGCAAGATTTGACGCATTTCCGCCACTGAGCATTTCCATATTCGTCATACCAAGTATAGCATTGCCTGAATAAGGAGTACCATTAGGGGAAGTATGTTTCCCTTGTTGGGAGCGTGCTAAATTTTGGGATAGTTTCTTTAATTGCTCAATTTCAGCACGGGCAACTTTCTGCTCGCCTATTTCTAAATCATAGGCAGCCTTTGCTTGAGCTAACATACTTTTTTTGATACTGAACGCATTCTTATAGGTATCGTCTTCAATTTGAATAAGAAGCTCACCTTTTTTAGCGACAGAACCCACATCACCATTTTTTCCAATTTGCTCCACTTGCCCCACAACTCGAGAGCGTATGCTCGTTGATTGGGATGCTTGTATGGTGCCAAGGGCGTCTAATTGTATTTGTGCGTTGCCTTTTTCAGCAAAAGACGTATTCACAAGAGGGCTACTTATTTGTGCTACCCGACGCGCGCTTTCTGGTTTTGTTGCCAACATAAGCCACGATAAAAAAATACTGGCTCCTAAAATACATCCTATGATTTTCATTCTTTTTTTATTTGGCATATAGTACTCTTTCTACCTTGTCTATTTTGCTTCGATTATTTGTTTGATATAAAGCACGTGCATACATTAAAACTCATGAGCTCGCCGTCAAAATTCTTGTGCTAATACTTTTTCATAAAGGTTTCTACTGGTTAATTTCTTTCGAGGTTTCTTCAGTCAATAAAACCGCATTTCTTACTTCTTCAGGAAAATAACGTCCACCAAGCGCACGATATAAACCAATGCGTGTGCGTAAAACAGTGACTCTTTGTTGCACAAGAATACGCTCAAGATTCTGCGTCGCTTTGAGCTGTGAAATAAAACGTAAAAACGTATCACTGCCTTCAATATATGCCCTTAAACTCGCTTCACTGGCTTTATTGGAAAGGCTAAATTGCTTTCTAAGTAAGTATAATTTATTTTGCTGTGCCACATCATTACTTAAAGTGTTGTTCACTTCTTGAATAGCAATAGCAACGGTTTTTGCGTAAATTTGCACGGCCTCTTCTGCTTGCGCTCTTATGCGGGCTTCTTCAGCGGATAGTTTTCCGCCATCAAAAAGGGGAAATGTGAGAGAGGCAACAAGATTCGTCACCCAATTGAGAAGCATAAGCGAAGTTTCTGGAGCGCTAAACGCTTGAGAAGCAGAAAGTTTTATAGCAGGAAAACGGTTTGCCCTTGCTTGTGACGTGTCCCAATCTGCGGCTTGTAATTTCGCCCATGCCGCACGGATATCAGGGCGCATTTCAAGAAGTTCTACAGGAAGCCCCACATCAGGCACAAGGCTCAGTTTAGGAAATTCTGCATTTTCATTTATGGCAGGAATATCTCCAGAAATTTTACCCAATAAAATAGATATCTTATCTCGCAATACTATGGCGTTTTGCTCGAGTTGCGGAGCTTCAGCTCTTGAGGCAAGCAGGGCTTCCCTTTGCTGTAATACATCTAAACTCTTAGCCAAAGCATTGGCAAACCTTGTTTCTTGCATAAGAACCAAGCTTTTATTCACTTCAATTTGACGCTGCAAAACAAGAAATTCCGCACGATTTCCTAAAAGGTCTACCCACGTTTCTGCCACAGAAGCGGCAACACTGATGGCTGCGGTTTGCATATCTTCTTTACTGGCTTCAAGGCGTAAATCAGCGGCTTTACGTTCAGAAGAAAGTCTTCCCCAAAAATCCAACTCATACGAAGCAGAAAAATTCAAACCAAAGGCGTCACTTTCTTGAGAGTTTTGTGATGAATCTTCTGTTATTTGTGTCGTTCTAATATTGCGAGCTCTCGAGCCTTCCATACCAATCTGCGGAAAAATATTTGAAAACGATTTGTCTGCAAGGGCGGCGCTTTGCTTTAATCGTGCCCACGCAGTTAAAATATCAAAGTTATGACTAAGGGCTATGGTTTCCAAATTATTCAAATCTTCGCTGTTAAAACTTTCCCACCATGCACTATGAGGCCCTATTTCCGATTGCTTTCGTTTTTCAGAAAGAATGGGATTAAGAGGCATAGTTTGATAATTTCCAGGTACAGGAGATGGAAGAATATTAATACTATTCCTTTCCTTCGCCGAAAAAGGAGTACAGCTTGCCATCAAAAAAAAGGGCAAGAAAAGGACAAAAAGAAAGCGCCGAGGGCTTTGTATATGATTTTTATACACGAACACGCAAATACCTTTGTGCAATACATATTAAATCAAAATAATATTTTCATGCATGCATTTATAGGGAGTAAAAATAAGCATTTCAACATGAAAAGAATAGCAAATTCCATGCCATAATGTAACCGTTTTTTACTAGTTATAATATACTGATATCATTCATTATTTTTTATTCAGTGTTTTCCTAAAAAAAATAGTGTGTATAAAAGTAACAGTATAACTCTTTCCTTAGAGAAAAAGAGACTATTTTACACACTATTTTCAAAAACTTTCAATAGTATATTCAACTCAATTAAAACATAAAGGGGAATATCACTTCTTTACATGCATATTTTCAGAAGATTTGCTTCTTATTATCAAGCAATCTCTTCCTCTCGTGCAAGAAGCAATATTCCACCCCAAAATTACAAAGAGTAATTCAGTATAAACCACGAATTTTCTAAAACTTCAGCATTCTAATACTGAGGCATTCTAATAATTTTTTGTTTAATCTTGGAAGATATTTGATCCACGTCTTTATCCCCACGCCCAGAAAGGGTCACGAGAATTTTTTTGCCCGCCATATTAGGTGCAACCTTCATAGCATGCGCTAAAGCATGGGAGGACTCAAGGGCAGGGATAATACCTTGATATCGTGACAAGGCAAAAAAGGCATCAATGGCTTCCATGTCATTAATGGTTTTATAATGCGCTCTGCCGATATCGCTCAAATAGGCATGTTCAGGGCCAACACCAGGGTAATCAAGGCCTGCTGAAATAGAATAAACATTGGCAGCCTCGCCATCTTCATCTTGTAAAACATAGCTTCTAAAGCCATGTAATATTCCAACCTTGCCATGGGAAATACTCGCTGCATGTTCTCCCATTTGATCGCCACGTCCACCAGGTTCAATGCCGATAAGCTCAACTTCTTTATCATCGAGATATCCATAAAAAGAGCCAATGGCGTTTGAACCACCACCAACACACGCCACAACCATATCAGGCAAAGAGTCTGTCATTTTAAGGAATTGTGCACGTGATTCTGTACTAATAATGGATTGAAAATTACGCACCATTTCAGGATATGGATAAGGCCCAAGTGCAGAACCTAAAATATAAAAAGTTTCTTTATCTGCTACATACGCCTCGAAAGCTTCATCAACCGCTTCTTTCAAAGTGCGCTGGCCATTGGTGGCAGGTACAACTTTTGTTCCCATTATTTGCATACGAAGCACATTAAGCTCTTGGCGACGAATATCTTCTTCACCCATATGGACGGTGCATTCAAAGCCAAAAAGAGCCGCTGCGGCTGCCGTTGCAACGCCGTGTTGGCCAGCTCCAGTTTCCGCTATCATGCGTGTTTTACCCATGCGCTTTGCAAGAAGCATTTGCCCAAGAACGTTATTAAGCTTATGAGAGCCCAAGTGATTCAAGTCTTCACGTTTTAAATAAATATCTGCTCCGCCCAAGTGCTTACTCAAGGATTCGCAATAAAAAATAGGAGTGGGTCTACCGCTAAAATGGGTATAGAGAGTATGAAGTTCCTGTAAAAAATCAGGGTCATCTTTATAGCGAAGATACGCTTCGGTCAATTCATCAAGGCGCTCTTTAATCCCGTCGGGAACAAATTGTCCGCCATGAATACCGAAAAAACCTACTCCATTTTCGCCTGTTACGTTATTATCATGAGATGTGTTCTTAGACATGAGAAACTCCATTTGATTTATAACCGCATACCCATTTTCACATAAAAAAAACGACCGAGTATACGGTCGTGATTATAACAAAATTTGCGCGCAAAAAATCCGACCCGTTTATGATTCGAGCCACCACCAACTAGTTTGCATTGGAGAAGATTTAATTATTTGCGTATTCATGAGACTCTTATAAAATACATTCCCTGTCTTGTCAATAAAAAGGCGAGCAGGGTTTATTTTAAATTTTCGAGAGGGGTAATTTAGATATTTGAGTGAAGCTCTTTAGATAGTTAAGAGAGAGGGGGGAAACCCCATTTTGTAGTACAAAATGAGTTTTCCCCCCTCGCCCCCCTTCCTGAAAAAACATTTTATGAGCATATTTTAACTCATGAGAACATTTATAGAGAAAAGTTCCCTAGCAAACAGAAACTTTTTTTCATTTATTAACAAAGGTAAGAAATTAGAAAGAGAAAGAATATATTGATTCTAGACAAGAAAATCTTGCATACACTGAAGAGAATCTTCTTCAGGGCGAAACCATTTTATGCGTTTGTCCGCATTAAACCATGTCCATTGGCGTTTTGCATAGGCACGAGTATTTTTATTCCAAACATCCATACAAGTCTCAAGGTCATATTTTTCCTGTAGAAAAAGGGCTATTTCACGGCAACCAATTCCTGTCCATGCAGAGGCGCTCAAATCGGGGCATTTACGCAAAGCCTTTTTTGCTTCTTCCAAAGCTCCCCGTTCAAACATAATTTTAGTGCGCTTAGAAAGAATGGGTGTGAGTTCCGCTAAAGGAATACCAATGCCAACTCTCAACACGTCATAATCAGGTTGGACACTTTGCCCTTTATGCCAATCACTAAAGGTTTTTCCTGTTGATTCAAATACTTCTAAAGCTCTTGCCACACGCTGTTTATCATTGTGATGCACCTTCTGTGCATAGCTTGGATCTATTTTTTCTAATTTTGCGTGCAGGTATTCGCTGCCCTCTTTTTTTAGTTCATCGATATATTTTTGGTGAATATCATCAGGAACTTGCGGAATATCCACAATACCATCAAAAAGAGCCCGAAAATAAAGCCCTGTGCCCCCAACTAAAACGGGAATACAGCCTTGCTTATGGGCAATGTCTATTCGTGATTTAGCAAGCTTAACCCATTCACCCGCCGAAATCTTCTCATGACATTGCAAATATCCATATAATTCATGGGGACAGGCGGATTTTTCTTCCTCATCTGGTTGGGCGCTGATAATCGGAAAATCGTAATAAACTTGACGTGAATCCGTATTAATAACTCGAATAGGATAGCCTGCTTTTGCAAGATTAATCGCCGATGCGGTTTTTCCTGCACCCGTTGGCCCCATGATGCAAATAACTTTTTTCATATAAATCTTAATCCATTCTTTTTTATTGCGTCTTTAATTTTTTTCTCTTGCGCTGTCATTTACTTACATCACAGATTCTTCATGCAATTATTTAATATATACACTTATTTTTTCGTGCGTGACTCTTTTGTACTTTAGTCTTTTCTTCCGCTATTTTCTTCTTCCACTATTTTTTTGTTGCGCTATTTTTTTGTGCGGCATAAACATCTTGCATAGCGCTATAAACATGGGCAGGCACTAAGTCCGTTATATCACCGTTCAAACTCGCAACATTCTTAAGATTAGTGGAACTCACATACATCCATTTAAAATCAGACATCAGAAACATGGTTTGTATACTTGGTTCTAATTTACGGTTCATGAGCGCCATTTGAAATTCATAGTCAAAATCTGAAATAGCACGTAAACCACGCAAAATACCCACCGCATCATGTGATTTTGCGTACTCAACTAAAAGCCCACTAAAGGGTTCAACAATAACCACATCTTTATATTCTGATTGGTCAAAATATTTTTTCGCCATGGCCACTCTTTCTTCCAAGCAAAAAAGAGCTTTCTTGCCAGTGTCTTCTGCAACACCAACAACAACTTTATCAAAAAGGGTTATTCCCCTTGTGATAATACCAATATGCCCATTATGTATAGGGTCAAATGTCCCAGCATAAACGGCTATTCTGGGCAATACCATACAAGAATCCTTGTTTGACCATATTTTCTATCAAGCTCAAGAGTCAGCCCTTCAAAACTTTCCGTATCAATTTTGAGATGCTTTTCCACCTCTGCAATGACAAAAGCACCAGGCTCAAGCCATTCACGACGAATAAGCCCTCGCAAGGTTGGCGGAAGAAAATTAACCGCATAAGGAGGATCGATAAACACGACAGAAAATTTCTGTTGAGGGCGTCGTCCTACGTATTTAATCGCATCTTCTGCGGCAACAAAACACCTATCGTCAATACCTAAATTCTCCGCATTTTGCCTAATACACGCTGCGGCTTTTGGGTCTTTTTCGACAAAACACGCTCTCGGCGCACCACGGCTAACGGCTTCAAAAGCAAGGCTACCGCTACCTGCAAATAAATCTAAAATAGGCGAATCTTGCCAGACCACACCCCTAGATTCAAGGAGTGAAAAAAGTGATTCACGAACTTTACTCATCGCAGGGCGATAACCTGTACCTGTAATTGTTTTTAAGCTGCGTCCTTTGAACGCTCCAGCAATAATCCTCATTCTGTATAGACCCCTAATACTCTTTTATTTGTTGTGAGTTCTGCTTTTTGTGGTTTATATTTCTGAAAGAAAATCAGCTAATTGACGATTAAGTAACGCTATGCGCTCATAAATTGCTGATTGTTCTTTACGTGACTTACCTGCAACCGATGTAAGTTGCGCTTGAAGTTGCCCAAGATTGCTAACAATCCCTTGTAATACAAGGTTATCACTTGCCTGAGGCTCTTCGATATAAGGCAGCCCAGCTTCAAGCACTGGTTGCGCTCCTGCCTTCAATTCAATTGTTCCTAAATAGCTAGGAATACTCGTTTGAAGGTGGAATTTTTCTTGCACAATTTTTGCTATAGCTTCTTGTGCTTTTGGTTCACCATGGGTGAAAATAACATGCGGTTTGTGCTCGGCTATTGTTTCTATCCAGTCAAGTAATTGGCTTTGATCCGCATGGGCAGAAAATCCACCAATGGTGAATATTTTCGCAGCGACTTTAAGCTGTTCGTTGAATATAGAAATATGCTCTGCCCCTTCAATAATTTTACGCCCAAGCGTTCCAACTGCTTGATAACCCACGAAAACAAGGCTTGTTTCTGGTTGCCAAATAGAGTGCTTCAGGTGATGTTTTATGCGCCCTGCGTTACACATACCGCTGGCAGATAAAATAATAGCAGGCCCAATCATCATATTCAGAGCTTGAGATTCTTCCGTACTCAAGGTGAAATGGATATTGAGATTATTTTTATTTACATCAAAAGTATTAGCATGCCCGTCTTGAATATTGAGTTTGTCCGAATGCTTATAAAAAATATCCGTAGCACGAATAGCAAGCGGGCTATCAAGAAAAATAGGCATATCCTGTGGAATTTTACCTTGCGCCTTGAGTAAATGCAAAGAATGCATAATTTCCTGCGCTCGCTCAACGGCAAAGGTTGGTATAAGTACCTTTCCCTTTCGCTCGTAGCTATATTCAATGGCTTGCATAAGTTCTTCAAGGGTATCATCTTCGCCCTTGTGATCACGGTCGCCATACGTTGATTCTACAAATAAATAATCCGTCACTTCAGGCACTGCCGCATCGTGTAAAAGTAAAGCCCCAGGGCGACCAAGATCACCAGAAAAAGTAAGGCGTGTGGATTTGCCATCTTCCGTCACATCAATAATAATAAAAGCAGCGCCAAGAATATGGGCAGCATTTTTATAAGTGACTTTAATATTTTTTACTGGCTCAAAAGATTGATCAAATTCAACAACTTCTAATTGCTTCGTGACCTTTTTTGCCTCTTTCATAGTATAAAGAACTTCGTTCTCTGAAATTTTATTTTTACCTTTTCTGTTCCGCTGTTTTTGCTTCCACTCATATTCCATTTCTTGAATATGTGCGCTATCTTCAAGCATAAGCGCCACAAGATCTGCGGTTGGCTCTGTGCAATAAACAGGGCCGTTAAATCCATGAGCCCCAATGCGGGGCAAAAGCCCTGAATGGTCAATATGCGCATGGGTGAGCAATACAAATTCTAGTGATTGTGGCGCGTATTGTTCCGTATCAAAATTACGTTCTTCAATGACTTTACTACCTTGATGCATACCGCAATCAAGAGCGAAACGATGCCCTGCGCCTTCTATAATATAACAAGAACCTGTAACCGTTTGTGCTGCGCCAAGAAAAGTGACTTTCATAAATACTCCTAGAATAATTCAAAGGTGATTCATATCGCCAGTGGGTAATATCTAACATATTGTTACAATACAATATATTACAATATCTTCCTTGCCAGTAAACAAATCTCATCATAAAGGAAACATCTCTATAATTTATTATAATTATGCTAGTATGAAAAGCATTATTTTATCTTTTTTTTTGACTCCCATCTATAACGCTTTTAACGAAGTATTGCTAAACTATAAGGCGAACATGTTCTCGCCACATTATTCTCATTTGGGAGGCTCTCTATTTTAGTATTTGTTTACGAAGAATGAGTAAATATGTAAAAAGAGAGCCAAGGAGGAAAAATCATTTTCCTAAAAAAAGTAAATTGGAATAACGTGACGTCCGCCCCAATGTCTGAGTTAAATGCTTGCGTTAAGTGCACCCACAGCATATACTTTTAAATCGGTTAAGATACGAATATTTTTAGTACCTAAAAAAAGAGAGATACACGATGAATAATAAAGATCAATCTGTTGTCAATGCTTTAAGTGTAGATGAGTCTTGGAGAGTTTTTCGTATTATGGCAGAAATTGTTGATGGCGTAGAAACCCTCGGCTCTCTCCCAAAATGTGTTTCTATTTTTGGATCTGCCCGTGCAAAACCAGGCGACGCCATGTATAATGCAACGGAAGAAATTGCAAAACTTCTTGTTCAAGCCAAGTTAGGTGTTATCACTGGTGGTGGCCCTGGTCTTATGGAAGCGGGAAATAAAGGCGCAACAGAAGCCAATGGTACATCTGTTGGCTTGCATATCCACTTGCCTGCAGAAGATCATCCAAACCCTTATGTAAAAACACGTTGCGACTTCCGTTATTTCTTTGCTCGCAAGCTTATGTTTGTTAAATACGCAACCGCTTATGTCGTTATGCCTGGCGGACTTGGCACTTTAGACGAACTTTTTGAAGCTATCGTTTTAGTACAAACAGGTCTTATCCATAAATTCCCCATAGTTTTATACAACTCTGAATATTGGGAAGGCCTCATTGATTGGATACGTGATAAAATGGTGAGCTACGGTTATGTTCGTCAAGATGAAGTTGACCTTATCACCATGGCAAACACCCCTGAAGAAGTACGAGATATCATACTCAATGCTGTAGATAATCTACCAGAATAATAAAATAAAATGACAAGCAATACTGTTTTTCATGCCAAAGAACCTTGGGGGCCTGTACCACTTGCCCCTAGGGGGCATACATGGGAAACCCTTATGCAAGAAGCCCTTTTTCATGCTCAAAAAGGAGCATTGGAAGGAGAAATTCCCGTGGGAGCCCTTGTGGTTAATACTCAGGGAAAAATCCTCTCCCATGCCCATAATGAAAGCATTCGGCTTTGCGACCCATCTGCCCATGCAGAAATATTAGCTCTGCGAAGAGCCGCACAAAGTATACAAAATTACCGTCTTTTAGATTGTTTCCTTGTAGTTACCTTAGAACCATGCCTTATGTGCACAGGGGCAGTCCGAGAATCTCGTTTGACAGGACTGGTATTCGGTGCTTATGATGAAAGAGCAGGAAGCGTTTGTTCGTGTTTAGAAGGTTTAGACGCTCCGCATCTTGGGGTTAATACATGGCATATGGGAGGCATTTTGGCTCACGATTGCATGCATGTATTACAAGATTTTTTCAAAAGTAGGCGTTGACTATAACTGGCTTTAGCTGCTTATAATTTAATTACACCTGATTATATTGGGAACTCCCTAAAAAGTTCCTAAATATTTCAGAAAAACGCATTTTATATTTAAACATACCCTTGAAAGTTTAAGGCAAAAAGGAACATTTTATGAGTAGCACTATTGACGAAATCACCATCAATTACGAAGAAGACGGTGTTCTTTTAATCAAAGAAATAGAAAAACAAATTTTATCAAAGGGTTTAAATTCTACCATCTTATACCGCTACAAAGAATATGTTGCGGATGCTGACGATTATGGTGCGGATAAATACACCATTCGTCGTTATAAGAAAATGAGTGGCGAATTTCGCCAACAAGCTAAATTCAATATTTCCAGTGTTCGCCAAGCTCGCATTATAGCCGAAGCGCTCACCCGCTGGGTTGCAGAAGATGATGCACTTACTGCGGAAAATGCCGAGTAAGACAGTGCCTTGCTTACAACAATTAGAAGAGCGCCTTGTTCGATCATTTATGTCAAGTTGGCAAAGGCGAGGCAGCTCTTTCTTGCAAGTGGGCTTGCATTCTCATATCGCACCTGAATTTTTTTGGGATGCAGGTTTTGACGTATGCGCAAGCGATGAAGATATAAATGTTCTCAATTATGCCTTGCATCGCTCTGGCCCACGAATTGAGTATCAACTTGCTAAAGTAGACGCCTTACCCTTTGACGATGATAGTTTTGATTATGCTTTTTTCACTTGCTACGCATCCTCGCAATACAAAATAATGAAGCGCATTGCGAAAGATTTAAATATAATACAATCACGACTGGCACAGCGAAAAACAAGAGCAACTCAAGGTAAAAACGAGCATATTGACGAGCATACTAATGGTACGCAATCTATCGCTACGCATATAAACTTTCATGCCTCGAATAGAAAAAACACAAATCTTGAAAGAATAAAGAACTTCGCCCTTAGAGGGATAAAACCTATTCAAGAACAGTTACGGGCAAGAGCAACGAGGCTAAGCAAAAGCCTGCGCAAAAACATGGGAAGTCAGACAAATAATAATACAAGCACTCATGCAGGAAAGAAATCCATTCCCCTAGATGCTGTTCCTACTTTTTTGCAAGACGCCTCCTTCAGCACTCTTTTTTCACCGTCAAGTATATTGAGTGAAACATGCAGGGTTGCACAAAAAGGTGTTATTATCCTTTATAAAAATAAATTCTCCCCACGAGACTTGCCAGCTTTTGGGAATAAAATTAATCCATACTCCGTGTGGGCAAGAGTGAAACAACTTTTTCCAGACGCAGAAATAAAAATGACCAGTTCTTTTATGCTCCCTTCCTTTCTCCAAAAAAAACTCAATATAGTTGATGTACACAGTAAAATACTGCCCGTCGGAGAACTTTTAGGTATCTGTATTCATTTTAATCCTTCCGTCGTTACAGGCTTAGGGGTGCTTAGCAAAAGTTCACAAAAACAAAAACTAGCAGAAGAACCTATTGTCAATAGAAGCAACGTAAGAAGTAAATAATAAAGGTTTCCTGCCCATTCAACCTTCAAAAAAAAGGAGTACCTATGGACGGATCAAGAGCTCAAATATTTGATATCAATAATGAAAACCTGAGAGAACTTCAAAAACTTGGCGTTTCTGAAAGCAAAGGCATGGTGCATATTGATTATTTTGGCCATTCTTGCCACCGCATTACCAGCCCAAATGGTCTCAGTATATTAATTGATCCATGGCGTAATGATGCCGCTTGGGGGCTTTGGTTTCCCAACGATTTTCCAGAAATCACAGTTGACATGGCCGTTTCAACCCATGCGCATTTTGACCATGATGCCTTGCATCTGCCAAAAGCTCGCATGGTTATGGAGCGCCCCGTCGGAACATTTGCCTTATCAGACGTGCGCATCACTGGCCTTGCGGATAAACACATGAGCCACTGCGTTGGAAAAACTCGTTGGACAGAAGTTCAAAAAGATTTTGGCGAAGATTTTTCACCTCCAAATAATAATTTGCATATGGATAACTGTATTATGGTTGTGGAATGTGCTGGCGTGACCGTAGTGCATTGGGGAGATAACCGAGCACAACCAGATGCCTGGGTGCATGAATATTTGAAAAATTTGGAAATAGACGTGCTCTTTTTACCTGTGGACGAAAGCGAGCATATTCTCACCTATTCTCAAGCAGATGAAATTATGAAGAACTATTCCCCAGCTCTCACTATTCCTATGCATTATCTTATACATGGAGCTAATACAGTGCTCAGTACTTTGCAGCCAGCAGAGCCATGGGTGCGCTCACACGATAATGTTATGGACATTGCAAGCCACAGATTAAGTCTTGAAAAAAATCAATATAAAAAAGACGGTAGCTGTGTTGCATCTTACGGTAATCACTTTACCAAAGTATAAACGCAAAAAATATTGGGTATTTCAAAAAACTCAGAAATAGCGATATAAATACAAAAATTGATATAAACAGCGATATAAACACAAAAAAAAGCTTACTGTTAAAGTAAGCTTTTTTTTATAAGAATCGACGTTTGTATTTTAAATACTACGCAACGGTGTTAAGCTGTGTGCCTACACCACGGGAAGCAAGAGCTTGATTCATTTCTGATGTTCCGTCCAAGGACTTAGACATAAGATTATCAACAAGCGCTGCACCTGTATCTTGAGCTTTTTTAGTTATACCCATGCTTACTTGCGATTGCAGGGATCCTGCTGTAGAGCCAACTTGCATAATTACCTCACTATTTCTAGATGTTATCAAATATTAACATATTCAATTGGGGATCGATGAGAAAGTGTATTTGCTTCCTGAGCGAACAGTTGGGGCTTCACTTCCTCACCGTACCCATAGAATATATCGGTACAATCATAAAAAGTATTAGAGCAAGCGCCATTTAAATACTACTCTAGGAAAATAAAAATCCGTCCACCTACAAGGAAAAAAATCGCATGGCATTTTGACCGCAGGTCACCCAAAGCTCAGCCACATCACGGCCAAGTTCATCTGCTACGCATTTTGCTGTAAAAACAGAGAGAGCAGGTTCATTGATTTTTCCACGCCAAGGTTCTGGCGAAAGATAGGGGCAATCAGTTTCTAGCATAAGCCTATCTTTAGGGATACAGCGCAGAGCCTCACGAAAAGCGGTATTTGCTTTATACGTCACAGAACCAGGGATAGAAATATGCCAACCATGGGAAAGAATAGTTTCTGCTTTTTCTGTATCCCCGTCGAAACAATGCCACAGAAGTGGTAACTTATCATAGCCCTCGTCAAGCAAAATCCGCACAGTGTCATCAAAAGCATCACGACTATGGATAACAACAGGCAAATTCACTTCTTTTGCCATTTTTAGTTGACGGCGAAAATAATCTTCCTGCACATCAGCAGGAACTTCTTTCCAGTAAAAATCAAGCCCAATTTCACCAATGGCACGCACTTTTTTTGTGCTTTGCCTATCTATAATAATATCTTTTTTTATTTCTTGCAATTCTGTAGAGCTAATCTCAAGTAAATCAGTTGGATGTATTCCATATATAAAAAATACATGGTCTTTATTAAGGTAGTATTCTTTTTTTTCTCGATAGGATTCACTGCGTAAAAAAACTTGTCCGATATGGGAAATTCCACAGGCTTTCGCTCTTTGTAAAACCTCGTCCCTGTCATCCCATAATCTCTCTGAAACAAGATGAGCGTGAGTATCTACTCCGCCTGAGGGCAATCCTAAGCTTTGTGGATCAATACATTCTTTTTTCTTGTGCGCCATGATAACTCCAAAATATATTTCTAAAAAACACATACTAACAAATAAAAATCCATAAGAAACAATAAGAATATTGCACGCATAAAGCGCCCTCTTATGCCTCTTACACAATAGATATACGCATTGCTTTTGCCCCTGTCAAATATGAAACTTGAGAAGCCATAAGCCCATAAGTTGCGATTGTTTGTAAACAAAGTTTACAAACAATCGCCGACGAGGGGGTTTGGGGGAGTTCAACTCCCCCAAAAAATAAAAATTAAACCAATCCCCCCCTAAACCCTCACTCTTGACTTGTTTTTTGGATACGTGTAAATTTTAATATCTTAGTATAAAGTCGCAAAAAGGGAGGAATTTATGGAAGCTTGGAAGCATTTTAATCCTGTTAGAATTATAGCAAAACATGACGCTCGAAAAGAACTGCCTCAAATCCTTTCCCATTATATAGATATGTCTGCGCTTCTTTCCCCCCGTTCGGATACGCCGCAAGCTGTTGTGCTGTATTCTCTTTTACTGGTCACAAGCGCTGGCATGATTCGCAGAAAAACAGCCGATTTATTAATGGCAGATATACCTGCTACTTGGTCTGTGTGTGAAATCAGTCCTGAGCCTGACCTCGATATTTTAGATCAAAAAATCCAAGAGCTACGTGAACAAGAAAAATCAAAGGGTAAAATCCTTGCTGTCATTGCTTTAGGCGGTGGTTCTGTCATGGATAGCGCAAAGGCTATTGCCTGTGGCTTACAAACAGAATTCAAAACTCCGCTCCACGCATGGCTCAGGGATAAAAAAGAACTCAATGTCTCACCGCTCCCTCTTATTCTTCTTCCCACAAACGCAGGAACGGGCGCAGAAATAACGCCTTTTGCCACAATTTGGGATAATAAAAACAAGAAAAAATGCTCCCTTGCAGGAGAAGCATGCTTTGCAAAAGTAGCTTTACTTGACCCTAGCCTCACCCTTTCTTTGCCTTGGGTCGACACACTTTATGGGGCATTAGATGCCTTTTCCCATGCACTTGAAACCCTGTGGAATACGACCGCAACTCCCATGAGCCTTAGTTGTGCGCAAACTGCACTCAGCTTAGTCATGGAAAATTTACCTATTATAGAAGAATTTCCGCAAAATATCGAGGCACGATCTAAAGTGCAGGAAGCTGCTTGTATTTCTGGAATGGCTATTAGTCAAAGTCATAGCTCCATTAGCCACTCAATCTCCTACCCTCTCACCTTGCATTACAAAGTTCCGCATGGTCTTTCCTGTTCCGCTTTTCTGCTCCCCATATTCGACCTTGTAGAAAAAGAGAATGCATGGAAAATCCCCCTCGACAATGATTTCAAAAAACAACTTCGGGATTTCCTAAAAAAATACGCACCACATAAACTCGTGCGGGATTTTTGCAATAAAGAACAAACACAAAACCTTGTACACGAAATGTTTACCCCTGAAAGAGCAGGGACATTTGTTTTAAATCTAAATGGCAACGACATCAAAAACATTTTAGAAAATGGCTTTACGTCATAAGTGAGAATACTTTGGATCAATTTTTACCTTTTTTCATTACCGCCCTCGGGCTTGCCTGTTTTATTGAAGCGTTACCATGGCTTATCGCTCCTAAAAAAATGATTAGCTTCTTGCAAAGCCTTATGGAATTACAGCCAGAACTATTAAGGTACTGGGGCATATTCCTCCTCGCAATAGCTATTTTCCTTGTATGGCTTGGTAAAACTGTTTTATAGCATTTTCTAACCAAGTAAGTGTCTTCCGATCCATTCTTCTAGATTTTATTTTTTGCATACTGAATTTATATAAAATTTAGGAAAGATGGGGTTTGGGGAAGAAGAACCCTTTATAAAGGGTTTTCTTCCCCAATAAAATAATAAAAAAGTAAAAAGTAAAAAGTAAAAAGAAAAAGAAAAGAATAATAAAATAATAAATAAAGTAAAATGAAATAATAAATAAAATAAACTAGGAGCCACTATGTCAAAAATATCTACGATTATTCTTGCTGCTGGAAAAGGCACTCGTATGCCATCTTCTCGCCCAAAAGCATTGCAAACTGTTCTCGGTGAGGCCATGATTTCTCATGTATACCACGCAGTGAAACAACTCAGCGCAAACATTTGGACAGTCATCGGGCATGGTGCAGATGAAGTAAGTGCCCATATAAATAAAGCTTTTGGAGAAAAAGCCTTTGAACATTGTGTTTTACAAGACAAACAACTGGGCACAGGGCATGCCGTGCAATGCGCCTTGCAAAAAATAAACGAAATACTCAATATCAAAAATTTACCACAAGGAACAAAAATACTTGTGGTAAACGCTGACACCCCCCTGATAAATGAAGATATTTTGCGAGAATTCATAGAAAAAGCAAACAATATTCCCCTCGCCTTTATGAGCCTCACCCTTGAAGACCCAGCCGCCTACGGGCGAGTAGTACGAATGGACTTTGACGCAAACGTCAACAGCATGCCTCTAGGCTCATGCAATTTCTACGATGCAAATACAGGCAGCGTGCAAGGAATTATCGAAGCAAAAGATTTTAAAAAGAAATTTCCTGACTGCGAAATTCACGAAGTAAACGCTGGTATTTATCTTTTCGACAGCGAACTTCTCGAAAAACTTTTGCCGCAAATTTCCACCGCCAACGAGAGTGGAGAATATTATCTCACCGATATCATCGCATTAGCAAAAGAAAATTCCTACAAAATCGAGGCCATTTCCCTTGGCTCCTCTTCCCTTTTGCTTGGGGTAAACAATCCCCTCGATCTTCATCTTGCTGAAAAATTCATGCAAGAAGAAGAAACAAAAAAGCACATGAAAGCAGGCGTCATTATTCACGCCCCCGAGTCTGTGCGCATAAGCCCCCTTGCCACCATTAAGCCCGGCGTTGAGCTCTTCGGGCCCTGCGAAATCTACGGGCAATCTTACATAGACAAAGACACAATCATAGAATCCCACTGCTATATCAATAACACCCACATAAGCGAAGCATGCACAATTCGCTCTTTCTGCCATTTTGAAGATGCCATCATTGCAAACTCTGCTCTCATCGGACCCTATGCCCGATTAAGACCCAAAACAGTCCTAGCAGATAATGTGCGCATTGGAAATTTTGTGGAAATAAAAAAGAGCACAGTAGGAAAAGGAAGCAAGATAAATCATCTCAGCTATATAGGGGACAGCCTTGTGGGCTCTGATGTCAACATAGGGGCAGGCTGCATAACCTGCAACTACGACGGAAAAAACAAACACCAAACAATAATAGGCGACAACGCCTTTCTTGGCTCAGATTCTTCCTTCGTTGCACCCGTAAAGATTGGCAAAAATGCCCTCATAGGTGCAGGCTCCGTTATTACACACGACGTCCCCGACGACTCCCTCGCCATCGCTAGGCAAAAACAATCAATACTCAAAAAAGTTGTTATCGGGAGCGATTCAAAAAAATAAACACAGTATATTAGAAGTAATATTTCTATATTTAGGGGAGTTCAACTCCCCTTTTTTTATCAACATATTTTATGAGTATTTTTTGTTTTTTGTTTTTTGTTTTTTGTTTTTTGTTTTTTGTTTTTGTTTTTGTTTTTGTTTTTCAGGGGGATTGAATCCCCCTGACCCCCCATCGCTTTTTCAAACTGCGTTTGAAAAAGTTTGTATTCTAAAAAGTTTCCATTTACTCAAAGTATAAGCAAGAACGTTTCTATTGAGAAAGTCATGACTAAAACTGATTATAAAACACCATGGACTCCAAAGGGTTTCGTGTACGAATATGTCGCTCTGCATCTTTCATAACACTACTATAACCTAATGTTATAATAGCCACAGGCTCTAAATTATCAGGTATCGCAAATGCTTCTTTCAAAATACAAGGGTCAAAAAAAGTAATCCAACAACTTGATAAACCCAAATCTTCCGCCTGCATAACAATATGATCTGCAACAATGCTCCCATCAATATCCACCATGCTTTTTTTATCAAAAGGGCGCACCCACGCCGTCTCTTTATCTGCTAGAACAATCATAACCAGTGGAGCACCATGACAATTAGCGGATTTGTTAACTTTGGCTAATGACTCACACTTGTCCAAAACCAGTATCTTTTGTGGCTGCTTATTCGCCGCCGTCGGTGCAAGTCTTCCAGCATTCAACAAATCTTCAATTTTTGATTCTTCAACTTTTTTTTGCTCATAGCCTCTTACAGAACATCTTTGCTTCGCCAAATTTGAAAAGTCCATAATACATCTCCCTATACATTGCTATAATTTTGACACCATTGACAGGATAACAAGGTCGATATATAAATACAAGTAGTTACCAAATTGATACATAGTAACCTTAAACATTTATTAGTATTAAAAAGATACCGAGAAACAAAAACACGAGGAAAGATTGTATGTTGAAATGTACATCAGAAACAGAATGTTACGTGGAAAAAGCATTAATAGTCATAGGGGGGAAATGGTCCTTTTTAATAATTAAAAACTTATCCACAGGTACAAAACGCTTTGGCGAATTACGAAAATTACTGAATAATATCACTCCAAAAACACTCACTGATTCCCTCAGAAATTTAGAGACGAATGGAATTTTAACACGAAAAGTTATCCCCGTTATTCCTCCTCAAGTGTATTACACACTCACAAAAAAGGGCGAAGCGCTAGAACCTATCATTAATGAGATGAAAATTTGGGGAGAAAATTGGGTACGCTAACGCTTACCTAACCCTATTTCAAGACCCAAAAATAAAACCTCACTTTACGATACAAAACTCCATGTGATACAAAACAACGCAGAATAAAAAAAAGCCGCTCAAAAATGAACGGCTTTTTATATACTTTTTTATAAAGCAAATTGCTTATATAAAATTAGTCTTTCTTTGTAAGACCTTCAGCAATGCTTGCAGGAACTTTTTCGCAGTGGTCAAATTGCATGGTGAATGTTGCGCGACCTTGTGTCTTTACATGCCCTGCGTAGTTAAAGCTCACTTCTAGAAATCATACACAAGTTGTGCATTAACCATATACCCTTCACGCATGCCCACAAAAATTTCTGTATTCAAATCAAGCGTAACAGGTCCATTCGCGAGAGGTGTCAAGCTGATACCTCCTTCAAAAATACCCGTACCGCCCCTAAGATTGGGAGCTTCAAAATCCATTCCACGGACAGAGGAATGGGCATAGCTATCAAACTCATACTCATAAGCCGCCCCAAAAAATGGGCTGATATATTTGTTAAGAGCATGGGTATAGCGTGTGCCAAGGCGTGCTCTATGGGAATTAACATCGCTGAATTTATATTCATCACCAATAATATTGGCGTCATCACCACTCATGTGCGCCCATAGATATTTAGCATATACATCTGCATTACCTGCGCCAAACATTTTCCAATTATAACCGAGGGCAATATGAGTGCTAAAATAAAGTGATTCTGTATCGTAAGATATATTGCGACCGGAAAAGCCTTGATAATCAGAGCTAGAATGTTCCGTCGTTGTCCTGCCTAGGCGAAGAGACGCATCGGCATACATGCCTGAATAGTGGTCAAAACGCCCAAGAATACCACCGCCCATGTAAGAGCTGTCGCCTGTTCCTTTTATATCCGATTGGCTATCAAATTTATTGTGTGTATCAATGTCTGCATTTCCGTATTCAGCAAATAACCCAACGAGCATACTTCCTTTTTGCATCGCAAAACGTCTGGCAAGACCACTAAGTATAGAATAACTATCAACATCAATAGATGATGTTGAAGAGCTTGAATTATAACTTGAACTACCAGCACTTGCGGCAGAAAAACTTGCCCAGCTAGAATTTGCCCAATGAGCATTTTGCTGAATGCTTTGTGAAGAAATTCCAGTTTGCCCTGTCGTGTTCGATATCGTGCTGTTAACAGCCGATCCCATCATAGCACCACTCACGGCAAGCGCACGGCCATTCGCCGCAAAAGAGTTAGCGTTTGCCAGCCTTGTAGCAGAAAGAGCACTTGTTATACCTGCGCCACTTACAAAGTTAGTGGCTTCATTAAGCAAAGATGTGGAGGCAACTTGCGCTTCTGCAGGAACAGAGGCTTGCCTGCTTGTCTTAGGGGCACTAGCAATTTTAGCGATAAGTTTGCTTACTAAACTTACTTCAACATCATAATAGCTTGATAAACCCTGTTGCAGGGCAAATGTATCATTTATATTCTCAAAATTCCCAGTAAAACTTCCCTGCATCAAAACAATTTGTTGATTCATTGGAATTGTTGAAGAACCACCCACATCGCCTTCTATACTAAGATGCGCATCAGTGCCAAGATAAAAATCCATCCCTGCTATCATAGGTGTATTATCTACATCCATTATTTGTGCGTAAGAGGGTTTGAAAACATACTTGTCAAAATTTTCGAGCCGTTTGACTCCAGCCCCAGTCCTCAATATCTTCACAGTGGCGTTATCTAATACAAGAGTATTGCCTGTGCGAAAATCACCAGTAGCATGAACGCCATCCGTCAAACCAGCTGAGCCACCTGAGCCACCAGCGATAAGTAAACCGTAATTACCCAGCTCGAGTGTGACATTACCATGAAACGTAACCTTATTATTTGTGACATTATTGCCTGTGCCACCATTTTTAGCATATCCACCTAAAATTTTAACTGATTTATCCTTTTGTATCCTCGAGGCGCTCGTTATGGTCGAATTTGAAATATAAACAGAATTATTTGTAATTTGTGCATTGTTTCCACCTGTTTTTACCCCACCAATAACTTCAACATATTCAGCTGCAAATAAAGAGCTATCAGTAATGGAAACAGAATTGTTTGTAATTGTACTGTTATTACCCAAGTTAATGTTAGCGTGTCCGCCATAAACCCTTACATGATTTTGCGATTGCAATTTGCTACCATCAGATACAGATACAGAATTATTTGCAATTGTACTATTATTACCTACTGCGTAACCACCAACAACATCCGTATCCCAAGCCGAATAATCCTCACCGGTCTTATTGCCTACGGAGCTTAATGTACTGTTAGAAATGGAAACTCTATTTTCTGTGGCAATGTGGTTTATACCATTTGTTGTCCATGCTCCATAAATATCGACTCCTTTACCGCATACCATGGTAGGGTCACAGCCACCAGCTTGTATATTGCTTTCGGAAATGGTAACAGAATTATTGGTCATTTTAATTGTTTGTTCTGTCCCATCATTTATAGCATAAACACCATAAACGTCATAACCCATAGTACCAACAATGTTAGAGTTATGTAGGACTACATCACTATCTAAAATATGGGAATTACCTTGAGTACCAGAAAGGGGGGCATAATAAACACCGTACAAAGGAAAATTATGAAAAACTTCTGGATCCGGGGCGTGCTCAGAATCAAAATCACTTACTGTAACATCCTTGGTGACATAAACTATAGGACCACCGCCAGCATTACCGCCAGCACCACCGCCGCCAGAACCACCGCCACCGCAAGCGCTGCAAAACACAAGTAAACAAAGAGAAATACTATTGCAAAATTTCATACATTACCCTCTTATTCGAACAAGTAATTAATTATACATAGTTCAGAGTCTACTTTGAAAAAAGGAGTATGTAAAGTATATAAAAAAAAAGCCGCTCAAAAATGAACGGCTTTTTATATACTTTTTTATAAAGCAAATTGCTTATATAAAATTAGTCTTTCTTTGTAAGACCTTCAGCAATGCTTGCAGGTACTTTTTCATAATGGTCAAATTGCATGGTGAATGTTGCGCGACCTTGAGTCTTTGAACGAAGGTCAGTTGCATAACCAAACATTTCAGAAAGAGGCACTTGGCAACGGATAGATTGCGCACCAGAGCGAGCATCCATACCTTGCACACGACCACGACGACCATTAAGGTCACCCATAACGTCACCGAGGTAATCGTCAGGAGTTACAACTTCAACGTCCATGATAGGCTCGAGAAGTGTAGGAGTAGCTTTTTGCATACCATCTTTAATCGCCATACTACCAGCAATGTAGAACGCTTGTTCAGAGGAGTCAACTTCATGGTAAGAACCAAAAATAAGGTTTACCTTTACGTCAACAACTGGGAAACCAGCAAGAACACCGCTCTTAAGCGCATCTTGAATACCCTTATCTACAGCAGGAATGTATTCCTTAGGAATAACACCACCGGAGATAGAGTTCACAAACTCATAGCCATTGCCTGGGTTTGGTGCAACTTCAATGATAACGTGTCCGTATTGTCCACGACCACCTGATTGCTTTGCGTACTTGGTATCAGATTTGCTTGGCTTGCCAATAGTTTCACGGTAAGCAACTTGTGGTTTACCCACGTTTGCTTGTACGCCAAACTCACGAACCAAACGGTCAACGATAATTTCAAGGTGCAATTCGCCCATACCAGCAATAACAGTTTGCCCTGTTTCTTCATCACCCTTAACTCTAAAGGAAGGATCTTCCTTAGCAAGCTTATTAAGTGCTGCAGAAAGAGAATCACGGTCTGCTTTTGTTTTTGGCTCAATAGCGAGCTCAATAACAGGTTCAGGAATATTCAGTGATTCAAGCTTTACAGGTGCGCTTTCGCTACAAAGAGTGTCACCAGTAGATACGTTCTTGATACCAACAAGAGCTACGATGTCGCCAGCGCCAGCCCATTTGATTTCGTCACGCTTGTTAGCGTGCATACGAACGATACGACCAACACGTTCTTTTTTACCAGTATTTGTATTGAGCAAAGTTGTACCAGGCTCAACACTACCAGAATAAACGCGGAAGAAGGAAAGGTGACCAATAAATGGATCAGATGCCAATTTGAAAACAAGTCCTGCGAGAGGATTCTTATCAATTGGAAGACATTCGATTTCTTTCTCTTTATCGTCAGGGTCAATGCCCACCATTGGTGGAATATCAAGAGGAGAAGGCAAGTAACGAACAATAGCATCAAGAAGTGGTTGCACGCCCATGTTACGGAACGCAGTTCCGCACATTACAGGAACAATAGCTTGAGAGATAGTTGCTTTACGTACGCAAGAAATAATTTCTTCTGTAGTCAAGATTCCACCATCAAGATATTTATTAAGAAGAACTTCGTCCTCTTCTGCAACAGCTTCGAGCATTTCGATACGCTTTTCTTCGTAAAGTTCCATCATATCAGCAGGAATATCTTCTTCCCAGAAATCAGCGCCCTTGGTTTGCTTATCAAATTTGATAGCACGACCAGAGATAAGATCAACGACACCTTCAAAAAGGTCTTCGTTACCGATTGGAATTTGCAACATGATTGGCTTTGCTTTTAAGCGGTCACGAATCATATCAACACAGCGAGCATGGTTTGCACCAATTCTGTCCATTTTATTAATGAAGCAGATACGAGGTACATTGTAGCTATTAGCTTGACGCCATACAGTTTCTGACTGAGGTTCAACACCAGCAACAGCATCAAATACCGCAACAGCTCCATCAAGTACACGAAGAGAACGTTCTACTTCAATTGTGAAGTCAACGTGTCCAGGAGTATCAATGATGTTAATCGTATGATTATCCCATGTGCATTGAGTTGCCGCAGAAGTAATAGTGATACCACGTTCTTGTTCTTGCTCCATGAAATCCATGGTAGCGCCACCGTCATGTGTTTCACCAATTTTATGGGAAACACCAGTGTAGAACAAAATACGTTCTGTGGTTGTTGTTTTACCTGCGTCAATATGGGCCATGATGCCGATATTACGAATATTTTTAATTTCAAAACTACGTGACATATTTTACGACCTACCAGCGATAATGTGCAAAGGCTTTATTGGCTTCTGCCATACGATGGGTGTCGTCTTTTTTCTTTACGGCACCGCCACGACCATTAAACGCATCAAGAAGTTCTGCTGCAAGTTTGTTGTTCATGCCTTTTTCACCGCGAGCGCGGGAATAGGTGATAAGCCAACGAATAGCAAGAGAAGCTTGGCGTTCAGGACGAACTTCTACAGGCACTTGATAGTTAGCACCACCGACACGGCGGGATTTTACCTCAAGGTGAGGTCTAACATTTTCAATTGCCTTTTCAAATGCGCGGATCGGCTCTTCGCCTGATTTTTCGCTAAGAACAGCTATCGCATCATAAAAAATTGTTTCTGCTGGGCCTTTTTTACCATCGTACATAAGACGGTTGATAAAACGAGTCGCAGTTTTGCTGTGAAAAATCGGATCAGGTAGTATTTCCCTACGTGGGACAGGACCTTTACGGGGCATGGTGATTCCTCCATACATTAATCAAAACGAGCAAGCGGAACCACCGCATGATCGAAAAGAATGTAACTAAAATTTATTTAGGACGTTTTGTGCCGTATTTTGAACGACGTTGACGACGATCTGCAACACCAGCGGTATCAAGAGTACCACGAACGATGTGATAACGAACACCAGGTAAATCCTTTACACGACCACCACGAATCATAACGACACTGTGTTCTTGTAAGTTGTGACCTTCACCTGGAATGTAAGCAGACACTTCAAGACCATTGGTCAAACGCACACGAGCAACCTTACGAAGCGCTGAGTTAGGCTTCTTAGGTGTTGTGGTGTATACACGAGTGCATACTCCACGACGTTGTGGACATTCTTGCAATGCAGGTGTCTTCTTACGCTTTACAACCTTTTTTCGTTCAAAACGAATAAGTTGGCTGACTGTAGGCATAGCTTCCTCCATTTAAAATTAACAAAAATAAACCGAACGAAAATTATTAGGTGTTAATAGGGCTTTTGTCAAGCGAATTTGAAGAACTCTGAGGAATTATTTTTCAAAAACTTTCGGAAAAAAACTTTCAAAAATTTCCCCCTCAAGCCTCTCTTTGAGAAACTCGCCATCTATCATACTTAAATCATATCAATCCTGATTATTATACATTATCTTTGCCATGTATAATTTTTTATTAACGAATAAAATTTGTAACATGTTCTCTTTCTAGAGTTGGCAAATTAATTCCGTTTTCCTTTGCTATATTTATGCTTTTAATCAGAAATGCCATGTTTTTAGCAAGGTTTCTCATTGATTGTAAACCTTCTAAGTCTTGTAGAGTTTCTTCTTTTTTATTTCCGTGAACCATGGTCCAGTAAGATGAGCCAACTATGGGCATTGAAGCAATTGAGAAGTATTTATTTATACAATCAATAGATGCTGTTGTGCCTGCCCTTCTTGCAGAGACGACCGATGCGCCTGGCTTAGAACAGAATGCACTTGAGCCGCTATAAAATGCACGGTCTAAAAATGACAAGAGTCTACCGCTTGGATGTGCGTAGTAAACAGGAGAGCCGAAAATAAAACCATCAGATATTCTCGCTTGTTCAACAAATTCGTTGAGCCCATTTTCATCAAAAGTACACTTGCCTGTTTTCCGACATACCCTACAGCCTATACAGTCACGTTGCGATTCTGAACCCAGTTGCAAAATTTCATATTCAACCCCATTCAAAATAAGTTCTTTGCCTACTTCTGTTAGCGCAGTGAATGTAGAACCTGTTTTATTGCTACTGCCATTTACCATTAGTACTTTCATAGTAATCTCTCTTTTTTGTTTAGTATGTTTTGTTATTATATAATCTTTGCGGCATCGCACCGTACTCTTTTTCATTATTACTAAAATAATCCTTACCATAGATCATACAGCAAATACTTTCATAATTCAAGCCAAGATAGGTGGATTTTATATTTCCATCTCTTTCGTTTTAGATTTTACCCTATCGCTATCAAGTTGAATGCCATCAAGCTTTTCGTGATTTTTTCGGCTCTGCTCAACTCGTCCCTTAACTGTCCCATTTTTCAGTTAGAAAATTCTTTAGGTTTGCCGATTCCTATCTTTATAATCTAACAAAAAAAAACATCGATGGCTATCGAACGCTTGACCTAATACCCCATGGGGGTATATGGTATCAAAACGAAACAAAAACCAATGGGAGAATTTATGAAATGTGCAGATAATAGTTCCATAGTGAAACGCCTTAACCGTATAGAAGGGCAAATAAAAGGCATTAAGAAAATGCTCGAGGATGACAAAACGGAAATTGTCATGTCTAGTGAAAATAAGTTATAAATTTAGATTTTATATTCCCTAGTTAATACCATAGAAAATCCCTTGTCTTGGTTGTCCAAGAAAAGGGATAAAAAAATGCTTTTTTAGAGAATGGAGCGAGTAGAAGAACTTAAGGCCTATATGGCTGTATATATTGCGAAAAACATCCCATCGAATATTCGTTATACTTTATGCATCCTCTTTAATCAAAAAGTAGGGGTCGTGTTGCAATTCATTACTCAAAACATCGATATATGTGACAATATTAATCGTTTTTACCACGCCTTCACCAATAGACCGTTTGCTTACAGCATTCAAGCTTGTAAGGTAGTCCTCTATTCTTTGAATTTTTATTTCTGGGTTTAAATCAAGGTCTCTAACATACATTCCATAGGTTTTCCGTGTACTTTCCCCGTGCTGAATGTAATTCCCCGAAAACTCTTTCCAATAGCGATAGGGGACCTGAAAGCGTTCTTCAATAATATGTAAAATTGTCATATTTTCAAAACCCACTCCTAAAAGAAGCATTTTACCTGACGCCTTTATAAATCTATCAAACGGTCCATTTTCAGCAAAAGTCGAATACGTATCGACCTCACAAAGGTGTTCTGCTAATCTACCGTTAGCACTTATAGATTGCATAGGATGTTTTGAACGAATACTAGAATCTAGTTTTCTCACATACTCACTAAAGTTCCCCATAGCTACTCCAGGGGTATTATCAATATCAAAATCATCACCACTACAAAAACCATAGGTAAATGTAGGAACAATAATTGTCCCTTCTTCTCCAATTATTGTCTTTATTTCTGTGTAAATTGTTTCAGATATCTTTCGATCAAGAGCAGTCCAAAGAAAAAGGAGAAAGTCAATACCAGTTGAAAAATTGCAGACATCGCTCTTGTGATACATGGCGTAGGTGAGGAGGATTCACAGGGGCTAACCAAATATTTTTTGATGTGGAATACTTGCATTTTTTTTATGGGTTATGTCTTATTGACTTCTCATTCATATAATTTTATAGTAACAGTAAATAATTACTATTGCTCTATATCACATTCTATTTGAAATGCTACTATTATTTTAAAAATCATCTAAAGAGTTAATGAAGTATGGAAAAATATGAAAAAGGTTAAACGCTTATGTTTTCTTGAAGATCGAACCTATTTGCAAGGAACAACTTTATATGAATTTCTGGTGGATACGTTTGTGCCTAGTGAGCAACATTCTTTAAAGGTTAATAGAATGATTTATTCTGACAACATAAGTATCCAGCGTGAAGTTGGTGAACACGCCTCTGCAACGTTTTTGTGGCAAGAAGAAAAACAGGACAAGGTTGCATATATATATCAAGAAGACAAATCTTTAAATCCTATAATCTTGCCATTTGATGAACAAAAAATATGCGCGCAGGCATTTTTTTCTACGGGACAAGTAAACTTTACGGAGCATGAGGGTTCATTCATAAAAACTTGCGTTGCTCTGAATAAACGGTTAATCAGTATGGAGTTACCAAATTATGAATCCCCGAAATGGATTTTTAATCGCCTTGATATGCAGAAAATAAACTCTCCAGGCTGTGACTACTCTATTATTTTTCAAAGGGAAACTAGGCGACTAGCTTGTTCACATATTTATGAAAATCAAAAACACATAGGTACATTGTACTTTAATCGGTGATATATGAAAATTTGCTCTCATTTTCCATCAAAAAGCCTTTCACCTCAAGAAATTGAAGGCTTATGTGGTACTACGGTCGAGTTTCAAAAAGAAAAATTGGGTTTTTTTTCAAGAAAGATTTTGGGTGAGGGCGAAAATGGCTTATCACTTGCCCAAATTGCATGTGAAAAGCTATTCAAAAAAGAAAACATAAAGAGCGAGTCTATTGAGCTACTTATTTATGTGACACAGACACCTGAAAAACAAATCCCTCAAAATTCTTCTCAGCTACAGTTTTTGTTAAATTTGCCCTATTCAGTCGCAGCGTTTGATGTCAACCTTGGTTGCTCTGGATATGTATACGCACTTTCAATTGCTAAAGGCATAATGTGCACAGAAAATTTAAAGAACGCACTGATAGTAACTTGCGATTGCTATTCTGGAATAATCAACTATAAAAATAAAGATACAGCTTCGATTTTCGGGGATGCAGCAACTGCAACGTTCATTGGCGATTATGGAGCTATACAATTTACGACTTTTGGCACTGACGGAAGTAACTCCAATAAGCTCTGCATTGGGGATGATGGCTATTTGTTTATGGATGGTCGATCTATCTTTAATTTTATGATGAAAAGAATAAAGCCATCGATACAAGCATGTTTGGCAAAAAATGAATTAGAGCTTGTTGATATTGATTACTTTATTTTTCACCAAGCTAACAAGTTTTTATTAACAAACCTTGTTAGAACACTCAATTTGCCAGAATATAAATGTTTAATGCATATGTCAGAAAGTGCAAACACTGTTTCATCTTCAATCCCACTTGTGATTGAGGAATATCTGGGCAACAGTACTTTGCAAGGAAAAACAGTTTTACTATCAGGTTTTGGAGTCGGGCTGTCTTGGGCAACAACGATAATTAAATTATAGGAGTAGACATGAGTACTATTAGTCGATTAAATGACGTTATAAACTCTGTAACAAACAAAACGGTTACCATTACGGCAGAAACAGATTTGTTAAATGAAGCTATCTTAGATTCATTGGACGCCATGGTTTTTTTTATGGCTTTGGAGGAAACATTTAATATTGAGATACCAGAAGACGATGATTTGCAAGAGCAAGGCTATTTCAAAATTCAAGTATTATTAGATATGATAGAACAAAAAGAGTTAAATAAATAAAACACCACAAAAAAATCCATTAGTAACCTTTTACTACTAATGGATTTTTTTGTGGTGCTCGGCGTAATAGAATAGTTCTTTATAATAACTAAACTTCACTCACACAAAAATAAGGATCTTTTTGTAACTTTTCATTCACTACTTCAAAATAATCTTTTGTATTGATAGAGTGTACCATTCCGCCGCCGAGCTTACAGCTTTTCACTTTACCAGCGAGCGTCAACACACTTTCAATTTTTTTTAATTGAATTTGTGGATTTGTTGCATGGTCACGAACAAATAAACCATATGTTTTATATTCACACAGTCCGTCTTTTATATAATTACCCGAAAATTCTTTCCAAAAACGATACGGTACCTGATTGTACTCTTCAAGTAAATGCACAAAGGACGTTGAGACGGGTCTACCAAGTAACAAAATTTTTCCTGAAGCTTCTAGCAATCTAGCAAAAGGGCTGTCCTTGCCAAAACCAGAATAACTATTGAGTTCGCATATCCATTTTGCCTTATCTCCTAATGCACTGACTGATTGAATCGGGTGCTTTGATCGAACACTCGCTTCATGTGTTCGTATATATTCACTAAAATTTCCCATATTTTTAGAAGCAGTATTCTCAATATCAAAATCTTCACCTGAGCTAAAACCAAATGTAAAAGTTGGTACTACAATAGTACCACTATCCCCAATAATGTCTTTTATTATTGTATAAATAGTATTTAGGATATCCTTTACCTCTGTACAGTTAATAATCCCAAGCCGGAACAATGCACTATGAATGAGAAGAGTATCCCCTCGTATAAGTCCGATGTCCAAAAGAGCATCTTTTAATTCTTGTTTTGAGTATTCTTTCATATATACCTACTGGTGCATGATTATTTTTATATTTAATTGATTTTATTGAGCTTAACTGATGCTAGAAATAAGGTTTGCAACTTTCAATTTTTCAATAATCCCGATAACATCTTCGGTACTGACGTGTATTTTATTACTAATATCAATTATATCGTTGGAACCATCTGCGTATGCTATAACATTCATCATATCCCTTACAATATCACCACTTTCTTTAGTACTTATTGTAGGATAAAGACCTCGCTTGCCAAGCTGTGGCTCGCCAAGACATGTCATCGTATAATAAGCATTGAACTCTAATGTATTTATAATTTTTTGATATACTAAAAAGGCACCTTGCAAGCCCGTTTCTGTTACTAATTCCAAATCATCTCCAGATGTATGATATTCAGGGTAAGCTCCATAGCGGGTGCGCATCACTGAACATACGGGTAATCTTATACCACTAGCGCAGTATTGGCGTTCATCTGAACCCCTTGATAAATAAGAATAGCTGACGTAATCTGGTGCATGGTATTTTAATACATTTTGAGCCACTTTGTCGGCAATAGTATCGCCATAAGGACTTGCTAAATAACTATATGCTCTATCATCACCAACACAGCTAAGCACAAAACCGGCATAAACATTCTTCTTTAATACTTCTACATTTTTTGACAAGTAAACCAAACTTCCTATAGTCTCAGGACCAAAATAAAATCTATAGGTAAATTTACTATTTTCTTTTTCCATAAGCCACTTTGCAAGATGGATGGCAACCGCAGGCCCAGAAAGTTCATTATTTGCCATTTGTGGATGACAAACATAGGTGGAAAAGAAAATTTCTTGTGCGTTAGGATTAGAACTTGGAATAATAATTTCGCCATACGTGAGCGAACCTTCATAGTTTAAGTCACTATCAATAAAGAGTTCATATTCTCCCTCAAGCAACGCATTTTTCTGATTTTCTGTCATACAAAATCCATAACGTTCTTTGTAGTAAGACGTTATATAAGGAATCAAATCAGGTTGTTCAGGTAAGGTATAAACATGCTCCAATAACTCCGCCAAAGAGCATCGCTTATGAATAGGAGTTGAATACCCCATAACATGTAAATTATGTACTTTGAAGTCAATTATTTTTTTGCCAGAAGAATCTTTTACCCATGCGTCCCTAATATTCCACTCAGGCGGAACTGTCCAATCAAAGGACTGCGTACCTGATGGAACTTCGTGAATAGTCATAAGGGGGCACATGTTTTTTAAATACGCCAAAGTTTGGCGAACTCCATTACCCGTTAATGAACGAGGGATTGTAAACAAATCTTTGACGATGTTATGCATGAAAAACTCCAACATTTACTGTTCATAACGAACAATAGGAAAACATTGTGATGCACTTATAGGTGCAAGCATAGACGCAACAGCAAGACCACCACCAAAGCCACAAAATAAAGCTTTTGAAAATGATTTATTAGGATTTTTCTGAAAATAGTCCGAAAGAAGTAAGGCAATGCTTGCACTGCTACAGTTTCCATAGGAGTCAAGAATTGAAGGTACTTTTTCTCTTGGAAAGCCTAATTTTCTTTGCAATGATTCTAAAAGCGCAAGATTGGGCTGATGGGAAAAGAACACTTCAATATCATCGATATTCAACGCTAATCTATTCAATAATTCAGAAATATTTTCCACTGTTTTAGTCTGTGAAAATTCCATCACTTTTTCACCAAGCATGGAAAACCCTTTTGGTTTTTCTGTTTTACGAACACCAGACCCATGGATAGCAAGAACAAGATCAACATCAGGGTGTGATGTGAGATTAAACGTTATAGGCTCATTCTGATTAGGATTAAATTCTAGGGCAATCGCTCCAACAGCGTCTCCAAAAAGAATTTGATTCCCTATATCATCAGGTAAAAAAGTTTTACTCATAGTATCACCAGAAAGAACAAGTACTCTCGAGCAGTCTTCAGAAAGATGGGATGCGGCAGTCCATACACCTTGAATAAGCCCACTACAAGAAGCTATTACATCTGTTACAACACATTCTTCTAAAAGCCCAAGTTCGTGATGTATAAAATATCCTGTAGCTGGCATCAGAAAATCTGGAGTTTCTGTAACAAAAAAGATGGCATTAACAGTACCAGTGTTCCAATCAAGGTTCTTTAATAGCTCTCTACCCGCCAGAACTGCTAAATCTTTTGCACTTGTATTTTCTAGGGCGACAGGGCGTGTTTTTAATCCTGCTAACATTGCGGTGCGTCTAATTTTAGAGGCTGTTTGTTTATCAGAACCTTGCACGAGATCACTAATAGAAATTACATTATGGGGAACTGCCGCATTGATTCCTGCAATCCGCACACTATTAAATTCCTGTATCATTTAAATTCCTTTTATACTGGATCCGCCATCGACTGTGAAGGTTTGCCCCGTAATCCATTTACTAGAATCACTTAATAAAAACGCAAGCATATGGGCAGCGTCAGCAACATGACCAAAGCCTAAGGGGTAAGCTTGTTCAATGGTGCTTATACGGTCGCTTCCTAATTGTTGAACAAAGCTGTCGGTCATATTTGAACCAGTCATATAGCCACCCGCCACACAATTACAATGCACACCGCGTGGTGCAAATTCTATAGCGATATTCCTGCATAATGATTCCGCAGTTGCTCGGCTCGCCCCATACAGAGCATTTCCAGTAATCCCTTGGTGAGCACTAAGAGTTGACATTAAAACCAAACTAAGAGTATCTGCTTTTTTCATTTTGCAACTAGCCATAAATAAGTCCATCATAGATATCGTAAATTGATTGAACGCCAAGGAAAGAGCAGCCGAGTTATAAGCTCGTAAGGGAACAAATTCATGGACGCCAGCGCAGTACGCTATGCCCGAAAGAGGGGAATTCGCCTTGGTCCCTATATCTTTAAGCCAGTTCACGCAGTCAATTTTGGTAATATCTGCCATGGCTATATAATGGTTTTTTCCGTCCATTTTTGACAACGTATCATTAAGCCTTTCTTCATTTCGTCCATTTAAAACAACACGAGCGCCTAGTCTGTCTAATAATAAGGCAAGGTGCTGGCCAATTCCAGACGAAGCACCAGTCACCAAGTATGTTTTTCCTGCAAGATAACTTAAAGGCGTCTGAATTTTAGAACAATCCATATAAATCTCTTGGGGTTTGGCAACGCATCATTTGGTCAACAGACAAGGCAATATCAAATTCCCTAGAAAAAGCTATGACAATAATAAGTTTGCCTGTGGAATCAAAAATATCTTCAGGGATACTTATGTCCATTTCTAGTGGAGATTCCGCCATGGGCTATTTTCTAAGAATTCTAGAAATTCTTTCTCGGATAATTTACTCATAAAGTTGTCCTTTCTATTTGGGATTCTAAAAATACAAAGTCATATACTTCAAGATAGTATTTTTCCTACGTAAAAACGTATCTCGACACAAATAACACTTACTTGATTCAATATATCGATTTATTTATTCTGTCAACAAGCACCCATTGACTTAATACCCTATAGGGGTATACGGTATCAAAACGAAACAAAAACCAATGGGAGAATTTATGAAATGTGCAGATAATAGTTCCATAGTGAAACGTCTTAACCGTATAGAAGGTCAAATAAAGGGCATCAAGAAAATGCTTGAGGATGACAAATCGTGCGAAGAGGTGCTTGTACAGATAAGCGCGGCTAAGGCAGGCTTACACAAAACAGGGCAAGCAATGCTAGAGGCTCATATTCAGCACTGTGTTTTAGATGCGGTGAGAGAAGGAAATGAAGAGGAAGCACTAAAAAAATTGAGTGCGGTCATTGAGCAATTTTCTCGAATGGTTTAGAATCTCTGCCCTCCCCCTTTTCTTTTACACATCAGTTAACCCCCTTCAAAAATAATTGCGTTTTTTGCGTTTTTCTTCGTTAGTTTAGTATTCTCTGGGAATGTTCTTTTCTGGATAATATTATAAATAAACACGAGTCTTTTCTTTCGCCTTTTTTACGTTTCCCAAAAGGGCAAGCAAAGAGAATGCAGAGGCAAAAAACACCAACATAGAGGGAACTTTTCCATTATACAGATAGGGTGAGAATTTAGGCTTATACTTCACAAATAACAAACGTTTCCATTATATACGAGGGTTAGGTCTATATCTTTTTACCCACCTTTAAATAAAGACATTCCTTCCCAAAAAATAACACAATAGACTACAATATCCCGATGATAATTTCGGACTATATTTTAAAATGAGGCTAACATAATGTTTAATCAAATTTACGAAAAATCAAATCTCTTTTTCAATTTTTTATACGACACAAAGATGACTCTTATCTCTGGGATATTTGTTCTTTTGAGTTTTCTATGCCTTATGCTTAATTACAAAACACCCTTAGATTTTGCGTGGTTCTCCATATTAATTTCAGGCACGCCTATTCTCTTTTTTTCCATTAAATATCTTGTTTTATATAAGCGAATCACGGCGCTTGTCCTTATATCTATTGGTATTATAGCGGCGATTATGATTGGTGAGGCCTTCGCCGCCGCAGAGATTGCCGTGATTATGGCAATCGGTTCTATTTTGGAACAAAGAACAACAGAAAAAACAAAGGCTGGTATAAAGGGGCTTATTAATCTTGTTCCTACCATGGCTTGCAAGATTGACAAAAACAACAAAGAAATACGTATCTTAGCAGAAGAAGTACAAAAAGGCGACACCCTTCGAGTTTTCCCAGGGGAGACTATTCCTGTCGATGGACAAATTATCCATGGTGCAAGCTCCGTAGACCAATCTATTCTAACGGGAGAATCATTACCCGTAGATAAAATAGTAGGTGATGAGGTACTTTGTGGAACTCTAAACGGCTTCGGCTCTCTCGATATTCTCTGCACAAAAGAAGCGAAAGACACATCCCTACAAAAATTTATTCGCATGATTGAGGAAGCATCAAAAAACGAAAGCCCCATTCAGCGCATTGTGGATACATGGGCCGTGCGTCTTATCCCTGTGGCGATTATCATTGCTTTTTTAACCTATTTATTTACCGACAGTGTGATTCGAGCCGTCACCGTGCTTGTTGTTTTTTGCCCCTGTGCAATGGCGCTTGCCACCCCAACGTCTATCATGGCGGCAATAGGGCAAGCGGCAAAAAATGGAGTACTCATTAAAAGCGGTGAAGCCCTTGAAAAAATGGGGGAAGTTGACCTTATTACCTTTGACAAAACAGGCACACTTACCCATGGTGAATTAATAGTAAGCGACCTTATTAATTTTTCAAATTATAGCGATTTAGATTTCTTATACTTTGCAGCAAAGGCAGAAAAACGCTCTGAGCATCCCCTCGCAAAAGCCATTGTCCGTCATTTTAATAATGAATATGGCGAGGATACTGAACAAATTGAACATGCCGAATATACTGAATACACAAAAAGTCCTCTTCAATCTTCTCCCAAAAATTCACTAGTCAATACAAACACCCCCCGTCACGAAATGAACCCCCATACAAATAAAAACGTATTCGCAAAGAATTTGTATAGCGACGATGCGGACAAAAATTCCACATTTACCATGCTCCCAGGAAAAGGCGTCGAAGAGATTGAAGCGAACGAAATAATTCTTTGCGGACGCAAAACCTTTTTAGAGGAAAAAAACATTCCCATAAGCGAACGCATTCTAAGCAAAGAAAACGAATTAAGAAAGCAAGGAAAAGCTCTTGTTTTTATAGCAATCAATGGGGAATGCCTTGGCTTTATCGCCTTAGCAGATAAGCTACGAGAAAGCTCCGCCACCATGGTGCACGAACTAAACACCATGGGCGTAAAGACAGCCCTCCTAACAGGGGACAACGCCATAACGGCAGATTATTTTGCCAAGCAAGTGGGCATACATGATGTCCACAGCGATTTATTCCCAGAACAAAAAGTGGAAACAGTTCAAGCATTCCAAGCAAAAGGGAATATTGTTTGCATGATTGGCGACGGTGTCAACGATGCCCCCGCCCTAAAACTCGCAGATGTCGGCGTAGCAATGGGTAAAGCCGGCAGCGATATCGCCATAGAAGCCGCAGACATAGCCCTTATTGGCGAAGATTTAGGAAAAATAACCTATCTCAAAAAACTCTCCATCGCCACCGTGCGAAGCATCAAGTTTAATATTTTCATGGCGCTTTCTATAAATATAACTGCCGTTATTCTCTCCATCCTCGGACTCTTAGGGCCAGTAACAGGCGCACTGACCCACAATGGAGGAACAATTCTCGTACTCCTATGCGCAGCAAGACTTTATGACAAAAAAATATGAAATATGAAACATAAAATTAAAAATTAGAAATTAGGTGAGCATGGGGAGGGAAACTTTTGAAAAAGTTTCCCTCCCCAACCCCCTCCCTTCAAAACTTTTTATATAATTCACACCAGATATATTAACAAGAAGTTCCAATATGTTAGATATGTGAGGGTTCGCCTACCCAAAGGACGACATCGTCGTTTACGTTTACGAGGCACGAGCAAATACGTAAATAGAGAGCTCAGATGGGGAGTTCAACTCCCACGGAAAAGAAAAAAGAAAAGAGAAGAAGAAAAATATTATTGACATTGAATGTCATTTTCCTTATAAAGGCAAAAGTATTTAGAAATACATGTAAAATTATTCGCGTGAATAAAGAAGGAAATTATCTATGATGCCGTTAATGATGGCTAGCGTGGGTGACCAAAACATCATCATAAAAATCACGGGAAAAGACGAAATAAGACAACATTTGTCAGAGCTAGGCTTTGTTGTTGGTGAAACTGTGTCCGTTGTTTCCAAGATAGGCGGAAATATGATTGTTGGCATAAAAGACAGCCGTATTGCCCTTGATCAAAATTTGACAAATAGAATAATGATTTAGCGCCTTTTTTATTCGCCTTAGCAAAATACAGCTTTTTAGCCCCATATTTGCAAGCTTTTTTACGAGATAAACTTTTCCTCCCAAAGCCTCCCCTTAGAACTTAAGCCTTTTCCAAATAATATACGATTTCAAACGAAGTTTGAAATCGATATGCGGGGGCTCGGGGGCATCATGCCCCCGAAAAAAAGAAAAAGAAAAAGAAAGAAAAGAAAACCATATACATTACACTCAAGGAGTCCCCCATGAAAACATTAAGAGATATCGAAACGGGCATAAGTACAAAAGTTATAAAACTGCACGGCGAAGGCCCTACAAAGCGTAGAATAATGGACATGGGCATTACAAAAGGATGTGAACTTTTTGTTCGCAAAGTTGCTCCCCTTGGCGACCCTATTGAGGTCACTGTGCGTGGCTATGAGCTTACACTTAGAAAAGCTGACGCCCAAATGATTGAAGTGGAATAGCCAGAGAGAGAGAGCAATAAATTTTTAGATATGCTCATTTTTTTTGACACGCTTAAGAACATGGATTTCGATTTCAATTCAATTTTAAGATAGACTTTGATATATAATGGATTATAAATAATAAAAAGTTCATAAAGAGGCATGAATATGACTATTACAATCGCGCTTGCAGGTAACCCAAATAGTGGTAAAACCACGATGTTTAACGATTTAACTGGCAGTAACCAGTATGTGGGTAACTGGCCAGGTGTTACCGTTGAAAAGAAAGAAGGCAAGTTGAAAGGACATAGTGATGTGTTTATTCAAGATTTACCTGGGGTCTATTCTCTTTCGCCTTACACAATGGAAGAAGTTGTTTCTCGTGATTATCTCTTAAATGAAAAGCCTGATGTCATTCTTAATATTGTTGACGGAACGAACCTTGAGCGAAATCTGTATTTAACTACACAGCTTTTGGAGTTAGGCATTCCCGTTATTATAGCACTTAATATGATTGATATAGTGCGCAAACGTGGCGATGAAATTAATATCGAAGCCCTTTCAAAAACTCTTGGTTGTGAGATTGTTGAAACATCTGCACTTCGTGGGCAAGGTTCTAAAGATGTTGCAGAAAAAGCCATAGCCCTTGCAAAAGCAAAAAAAGAAATAAAATTACCTCCTGTTTTTGCTGGCCCTATTGAGCATGCCATCGCACATATTGAAGAAATAATTGAACCGCTCATCAATAATATAAAGCATATCAGATGGTATGCTATTAAACTTTTTGAGCGAGATGAAAAAATCCAAGAAAATTTAGCCCTTAGTGACGAACAAAAGCAACACCTTGAAGAGCATATTGTGGAGTGTGAAACTCACCTTGATGACGATGCAGAAAGCATAATCACAAGTCAGCGTTATACTTTTATCAGTAATGATGTTGCTAAACACATCAAGAAGAAACCACAAATTGGTGGTTCACATTCGGACAAAATCGATAATATTGTCACCAATAGATTTTTGGCAATGCCTATATTCATCGCCATTATTTTCTTGCTTTACTATATTTCTGTCACAACTGTGGGGGCATTTTTTACTGATTTCACTAACGATGTTATTGTTGCAGAATGGGTACAAGGCACATTAAGTCTTATCTTTGTACAACTGAATGTTGCGCCTTGGCTTACAGGTTTAGTTATTGACGGTATTGTGGGTGGTGTTGGTGCGGTTATTGGTTTTGTACCACAAATATTACTCGTGTCTTTCCTCTTGGCTATATTAGAAAATGTGGGCTATATGGCTCGTATTGCTTTTATTATGGATAGAATTTTCCATAAATTTGGGCTTTCTGGTAAATCCTTTATTCCTATGCTTGTGGGCAGTGGTTGCGGCATTCCAGGGGTTATGGCTTCACGCACAGTGGAAAGTGAAAGCGACAGAAGAATGACAATTTTGACCACAACTTTTATTCCATGTAGTGCAAAACTTCCTATCATTGCGCTTATCGCTGGGGCTCTTTTTGGCGGTGCATGGTGGGTTGCTCCCTCTGCGTATTTCGTTGGAATATTTGCTATTATCGTTTCTGGTATTATTTTGAAAAAATGTAAAATGTTTGCAAGCGCCCCTACTCCTTTTGTTATGGAACTTCCTGCTTACCATATGCCAGCCATGAGAAATGTTCTTCTTGCTACATGGGAACGAGGTTGGTCATTTATTAAACGAGCAGGAACTATTATTATGTTATCTGCTGTTATTCTTTGGTTCTTGCAAGGTTACGGACTTGAAAATGGCGTATTTGTTGCGGTAGAAGATAATAACACCAGTCTTTTAGCAGGCCTTGGTAACTTATTCGCTCCTATATTCTCACCTCTTGGTTTTGGCACATGGCAAGCAACTGTTGGTACTGTGACAGGTCTTATCGCAAAAGAAAACGTAGTGGGTACATTGGGTGTGCTTTACGGGTTCTCAGAAGTAGCGGAAGATGGCGTGGAATACTGGCAGAACTTTGCCCAAGATTTCAACGTAGTGTCTGCCTATTCCTTCCTTGTTTTCAACCTCTTGTGTGCGCCTTGCTTTGCTGCAATCGCTGCCATAAAAAGAGAAATGAACAATCCTAAATGGACATTGTTCGCCGTTGCTTATCAGTGTATATTTGCCTATATTGTTGCTATGATAACCTATCAACTAGGCTCCGTCATTGTTCTTGGAGCTGATTTCGGAATTGGTGCCGTTATATCTGTACTCTTTATCACTGCTATTTTATACGGCTTATTCAGAAAAAACCCCTACACTGCTAAAGCATAAGAGTTTTTGAGGCGAGTTTTGAGGGGAAATATTTGAAAGAGTTTTCCCCTCATACTCTCCCTTTTCTGAAAAAACTTTTAATATCAACCTGCTAGAAAGCATAATCATAAGAGAATAATTATGGATTACTTAATAAATAACTCAGGCACAATTATTGTTGGCATTGTCGTTTTTATTGCTTTACTTTTAGTAATAAAATCAGTTTTCAACCCAAAAAATAAAGGCAGTTGCAGTTCCTGTGGTAACGGTTGTAATGCTTGCTCTGCTAGTAATAACGGTGACTGTGCTGGAACAAGTGACACGGGCAACAAGAACGGACAGGGCGAGAATGCAAGTAGCGGACTTCGTATTATTGATAAAGTCGCTTGTACAACACCTCCTTCTAAAAAAGACGATATCTAAAATCACGTCAGATAGTATTGAGAACTTTTTTAATTTTTCAAAAAACTCGAAACGTTTACTATTAAATTAATAAAAAAATCCCATTATTTTTTCGAAGGAAGAAATAATGGGATTTTTTTTATAATAAAGTTTTTTTATGAAGATTTTCTTAGACTAAGGATTCTTTTATTCTGTAAATCGATGTGTCGCTTCAAAAATACCTTCTGCTAAAGTAGGGTGGGCATGTATTGTATGCGCAATCTCTTCAACACTTGTCCCCAATTGCAAAGCAAGGGTCATTTCTGCTATCAAATCTGTGGCATGCGCTCCAGCGATATGCGCACCAAGCAACTTCTTTGTTTTTCTATCAGCAATGATTTTGAACGCCCCAGGCAATTCACCCATAGCTTGCGCTTTTCCAAGTTCACGGAACTGAAAAAGACTGACCTCAACATCATAGCCTTTTGCTTTTGCCTGGGCTTCAGTTAATCCCACAGTTCCAATTTCAGGGCTTACAAAAATAGCAGACGGGACAACATCATAATTTATTTTTTCTTTTGCACCAAAGCAATTTTTTACCGCAACAATAGCTTCCATGGAAGCCATGTGGGCAAGCATTATTTTGGAGGGCCCTAGTATATCACCAATGGCATAAACATGAGGAATATTGGTTTCAAGGTATTCATTTGCCATGATAAAGCCACGTTTATCGGTTTCTATGCCTAACTCAAGAAGGCCTAACCCGTCAGTACTTGGAACTCTGCCCGCAGCGATAATAACAATATCAGCCTCAAGAATTTCTTCTTTTTTTACAGATTCAGGAATAGTATCAAGAAAAGGCGAGGGAGCAAGCTTTGCTGAGACTTTACCATTAGCAATACTTGTTTCTGAGACAATACTATGGGTTTTAAGAATAATCCCCGCTTTCTTCATCTCTCGTTGCAGGATTTTGCTCATTTCTTCATCAACCGAAGGCACGGGAAGAGCACGATCAAGCCCCTCAACTATAGTCACCTTACTTCCAAAAGAATTATAAATAAACGCGAGTTCGCAACCAATAACTCCCCCACCAACAATAATTATTGATGTAGGAACAGTCTCAAGTTCAAGTGCGTCGGCGCTTGTTATAATATGCTTATTATCAATAATAAGGCCTGGTAAATTGAGATGAGTTGAACCTGTTGCAATAATAATAGTATCGCTTTCAATTCTTTCTATTATCTTCGTATTATCTTCTGGATGGGCAATTTCAACAAGGCTAGAATTTACAATTCGAGCTGATCCATAAATAAGATTAATTTTGAGCTGTGCGCAGGTTTTTTCAAGCCCAGAGCGGAGTATTTCTGTTGTTTTTCGCTTTCTTGCAATAACACTTGGCATATCAATTTTAAAATTGCCAACACCCAAAACCCCAAAACTGGAGGCATGCTTCACAGTTTCAAGAGCCTCGGCACTTGCCTTAAGGGTTTTCGTTGGAATACAACCACAATTTAAACATGTGCCACCAAGCCATGTTGATTCTATAAGAGTTACCTCTGCGCCTCTCTTGGCTGCCTCAAATGCTGCTGTATATCCACCAGGGCCAGCCCCAATAATTGTAATGCGCTTTGACATTTTATTTCTCACTATTTCATAAAGTTTTGCTGTATATATTTAAAAGAAACAATCTATCGTCTAAAAACAGAGATGGATTTTTACAAAAAAGAGTAAGAGAGCAAGACAATATTATCACTCAAAAGCTTACTACTTTTCAAGGGAGCATCCCCGCTACACGGCTTGCTACTACTTCTTTAATATTCAAAAACACAGATAAAAAAGGTATATTTTCTATCTGTGTTTGTCAACTACACACACAAAGTACATGCTCTATTAATCCCATTCAGTTCCGATTCAATAAACATAAGAACAGGAAGAAATCCCAAAGAAAAACGGCAAACGCTTATTAAAAAAAGAAAGGAATATTTCTATTCCTTTATTTTTATTCTTATTTTTTTGAATACGAGACGCCAATCTGTGTTAATTCTTTCAATACTGCATCCATAAGGCGTGGCATATTTTCCCGCATAACGGGGCTCATCTCGGTATCTAAGGTTTCATAATCAAGAGGTTCCATTCCAAAAACAAAACAGTCAGGGCGCTTTCCTGCTAAATCACAGAAAATAAGCGTATCCACAAGATCTGTTTGGTGCATGGAATCTGAAAAACTCATACTTTTGCGCAGGTCATCACCTTCAAGCTTATACAAAGTCCCTGGCTCATGTCCACTTTTTACCGCATCAACGATAATCGCAAGATCACAACCCATAAGAGTATCCATAAGCCCTAGGCCTAAAGTTCCACCATCAAGCAAAGAAACATTAGAAGGAAATTCATACGCTTCTTTCAAAGCAAGAACCGTCTTCACTCCAATGGCTTCATCTCTATATAGAATATTGCCAACACCAAGTATGAGTATATCCATAGAAATCCCTATTGCGATTGACCATTCTTTTCAATGTATTGCATAATAAGTTCATGCGCTCTTTTTGCCAACTGAGTAACACCTGGCTTAGAAATTTGATCATCAGCACCAACAGACAAGCCCTTGTGACGCAATTTATCTGTAATAAGTGATGAGAACAAAATAACAGGCAAATCTTTCATTATAGCGTCGTCTTTCACTTGCTTACAAAGTGTATGACCGTCCATGGAAGGCATTTCAATATCAGAAATAAGCACTTGTACATAGTCATTAATCGGACGACCATCTTGAATGCCAAGCTTACGTAAACGAACAAGTTCATCCCATGCTTCTTGACCATTGGTTAGCGCTTGCACTTCAAAACCAGCTTGCTCAAGTAGGCTCTTAAGCATATTACGAATAAGTGATGAGTCATCACAAATAAGAGCACGGAAACGCTGCTTGTCATCCCAATCAACAGCAGCATCAAGACGCAAACCAAGAGTTGGGTTTAGTTCAGTAACGATTTTTTCAAGGTCAAGCAAAAAGACGATACGATCTTCAAGTCGCACAACGCCCGTAATGCAACCTTTTGAAAAATAAGCCATATATGGGTTTGGTGGATCAACATCTTCCCAGCTAATACGGTGAATACGATTCACGCCAGAAACCATAAAAGCAGAAGTTACGTTATTAAACTCAGTAACAACAACCTTTGAAGGTGTATCATCTTTAGGATGTTCCTTATCAAGCCAAACATTCAAATCTACCAAGGGAATAATTTGCGAACGCAAATTAAAAGCACCCAATACAGCAGGGTTTTGCACTTCAGGTAAAGGAGTAACGTGTGGCAATTGAATAATTTCAAGAACCTTAGCAACATTTACCCCATAATATCCACGATAGATAGGGGATTTCCCCTCTTCTTGCACGACGTTAATGGAAGTTTCCGTTCCTGCGTCCATATCGTTAATAGGTTCATCAATGAAAAATTCCACGATTTCAAGTTCATTGGTTCCAGCTTCTAAAAGAATATTTGTCTGAGACATTTGTCCCTCCTACAAAGTGTGCGGACACAAAATTTTATTTACCAAGATGAGAGTATTTTCTCTGCTTCATCTACTAAACATTTGGGAGTCGAAGCGCCAGCTGTCACGCCAACCACTTTTATTCCCTTAAAAAACTCTCTATGTAGCTCTTCGGCATTTTCTACAAGAACTGTAGGGATATTTTGAGAAAAAACTATTTCTGCTAATCTTTTTGTGTTTCCACTTTCCTTTCCGCCTATGACTACCATGGCTTGCGCCTTGCTAGCAAGCTCTAAAGCTTCCTCTTGGCGTAACCTCGTGGCATCACATATTGTTTCCAAAACCTGTACATTGCAAGCAGAAGCTAAAAGTCTTTCCTTCAAAATATCAAAGCGAGGTCTATCTTGTGTCGTTTGAGCAGCCAAAACCATATGTTCAGAATCATGTTTTTGTGCATACGATACAATTTTCTCGATATCAGAAGAAACAATATACCTACCGCAAGCATAAGAAACAAGCCCGTCCACTTCAGGGTGATTCACATCACCATAAAGAAGTAATGTCTTCGCTTTTCCCATTCCACCAGATTCTAAAGGCATTGCCTTCGTTGCGTCATTGATGGCGTTTTGTGCATCTTTCACTCGAGGGCACGTTGCGTCATTGAGCAAAACATGAGATAAACCTCTCAAAAAACTTTCCGTCTCCCGTGGTATTCCGTGAGCTCGCACAAGAACATTCATAAACGGTTTCTTTTCTTCTGCAACAGGTGAACCATGCGTACCAAGAGTTTCAGAAAATGCATAAAATGGTTCAAGGGAATCTTTAACATCTTGAACAGTTTTGAAACAACGAACCCCTTTCATGGCATATTCCGTCAAGACAAAAGGATTATGAATGATGGGACCAAAGGTTGCCACATGCCCCCCTTTACTGACCAAATCATCAAGCTTGCTAAGAGCCAAGGCAACTCCCATGCAAAAACCTGCACGTTTCGAGCGTAAAACTTGCATTATAACTTTCCTTATTTTTTTCTTATGCGACGCACAAAAGGCGCACAAAGCAAATTTATATTAGTCGGCAAAAATATTTTTGCCAAAACAAGATAGGAAAAAAGAAAAAATAATCCACAAATACTAAGCAAGATAAATTGTTGCCAAAGCAATGAAAAACCCCATGAACTTACTGTATCGGATAATTTTGAAAAAACTAAAGAGATACCCAAAAACGGTACTAAATTTAATAACACATTTTTTATAAAAACACAAAATACATCACTAAATGCTTCTAAAAATTTTCTGCGTGCTAAAAACAGAAGTATAAAAGAATAAAACATAATAGAGCTAGTCGTAATAAGCGCTATGGCTGTCGCACCAAATTTTTCCGAAAAATAATAATAAAAAGGCACAGACACAAGAGTAACAAAGGTTCCCACAATGGCAGGAGTTTTCGTGTCTTCCATTGCATAAAAAGCCCGACCTATAATCTGTTGCAAAACCCAAAAAGGCACAGCTAAAAGCATTATCTGCAATAAAGGCGTCGTTTGCAAAGTGTGCTCTTTCGTAAACTGCCCACCTTCAAAAATAAAACCAAGCGTAGGCATGGCAACCGCTATCATAAATAAGGTGATCGGAATAACCACAATAAAACTATTCTTGAGCGCAGAATTTAAGGTTTCACAAAAACCTAACCTATCACCCTTCGCAAGCAACGCCGCCAAAAAAGGAAACGATGCCACCCCCGCAGCCTGCGCAACAACACCAACAGGCACCATCATAATGCGCCGTGCATAACTGAGCAAACTCACAGCACCATCACCCGCCATACTCCCAAAAATACGCACAAATTGCTCATCAAGAACAACAACAGATTGTCCCAACATGAGGGGCAGCGCAAGAAGGAAAAACTTCTTTAGCTGAGGGTGATAAAAACTTAAACGCCATACAATACCCCCTCGAGTCACAGCCAAGTAAGGTAATAAAAAAGCACCTAAAAAAGAACCTGCTAAAACACCGTAACAAAAACCCTCCATGCCTTCAACTAAACCAAAATAAGGCATAGCAACACCGCAAAGCAATATACAACCATTATATATCAACGGCATAAGCGCTGGAACAAAAAACTGCTTGCGTATATAAAGCAAAGCAGAAAAACAAGCCCCAGGCAAAAAGAAAATCTGTGCAGGTAAAACAATACGCAAAAAATAAACAAGCCGCTCCAACTGCGCCTCGTCAAAACCAGGAGCCAAAGACGGCGCAATATAAGGAGCAAAAATCCACGCTATAAAAGATAAAAGCGATATAGACAAAGTAGACCAAACAAAAACCGAACCAAAAAACTCCCACGCATTCTTTTGATCATCTTCAGCAAAAAGCCTCGAAAGAATAGGGATAAGCGTTATGGAAACATACGCCCCCGCAAGCAGATAGTTCAAGAAATCAGGTAAAACAAAAGCCGCAAAGTAAAGGTCAGTCTCCCCACTTGCACCAAATTGCCACGAAATAATCTTGTCACGGAAAAGCCCCATAAAACGAGAAAGGAGAATACTCAAACCCATAATAAGAGCCGCTATTCCCATTTGCTGCTTAGAAGCGAAAAAACCTTTCTTAATCGTCATATATTCCCCATACCCACATCATATTTTTATTTTTTTTATTTTTTTTCCTTGGGGGAGTTGAACTCCCCCAAACCCCCACATTATGTATTTTTTGTAAACTTTGTTTACAAAAAATACTAAAATATGAGATTTTCAGCCACCCAGCAAATAAGGCAAGGTCGCTTCAATTTACCTGAGTATAGACAAATAAAAAACCACAAAAGCCAATAATACTAAGGCATACACAGCCTATACAAATCCCCCCTATGGGGAGGTTTGGAGGGAATCATTCCCTCCAAAAAAAAAGAAAAAGAAAAAAATGAAAATATTATTTTTTTAAGGCTTCGATGAGAGCCTTGAGAGCTTTTGCTCTGTGCGAGCGAGACATCTTGACTTTTTTATCCATAGCGGCTGCACTTATTTGTAGTTCTTCGTCGAAGAATAGGGGGTCATAGCCAAAGCCATTTTTCCCTTCTGTGGAGTTGAGGAGTCGCCCTTCCCATTTTTCGTGCACGACGATGTTTTTGCCATCGGGAAAAACGAGAGCCATGGCACAATGGAAGGCACAGGATTTTTCTTCGTGGGAAAAATCTTTTGTCATATCTAGTAATTTTCGTATATTTTTGGTGTCTGTGGATTCATTTTCTAAATTCTCATAATCTTGAGCGTAGCGTGCAGAATAGATTCCTGGTGCGTTGTTTAGCCCTTGTACGCTTATACCTGAATCGTCGGCTAAGGCAGGCAAGCCTAAATCTTTGCAAACGTATTTCGCTTTTATGAGGGCATTTTCTTCAAAAGTTGCGCCGTCTTCTGGAATATCGGCGTAATCATCGGGCAGTGTTTCCACGTAAAAGCCAAGCGTTAATAGTGGCTGTTCTAGTTCTGCTAATTTACCCTTGTTCTTTGTTGCCAAAACAATTCTTTTCATTGTGTACCTGTTTTATATTTTAAATCTCAAGCACATCATAATATATGAGACTTGACACCTAAAATGCTTGATAAGCACTATAAGTGTCAAGACATTTTCTTATACTAATTTTTAAATGCAAATAGCTAGTAATACATTATATATACTAGCTATTTGCGTTTACAAAAATGTATACATGACTATTTTTATCACAACACAAAATCATCGAGTACATACAATACCTTTTGATAGTTTTAGTACTTAAACAATCATTCCCTTTTACCTGAAATAATAAACGGAAGGAATTCATCTTTCACATACATTGCCCCTATTCTAGACAAATGGTCTGCATCAGAGTAAAGTGGAATTTTTTCCTCATTTAAGCCATAGCAGTAATTGGTGTCACATAGTTTATCCGTCAGATTTATCTCATAAAATCCCTGCTCTTTTAGATGACTTAACTCTTTAAAAGTCTCGGCATGCAAGTTTTCATACTCACTATACGGAGTAGAGACCTTCACACGAATATCTGAGAAACCAAACTCCCGACTCATATATGTGGCAATGCTTGGGACAAAATCTAAAAATTCAGGAAGCGCTTTTTGGTAATAAAACTGGGTGTCTTCTTTAGCAAAAAAACGACGCGTATCTTCTATAGATTTTTTCACTGCAAAAATAGAATCCTTATTTATAGAAGCGTCTTCATTTATATAGTAGAGAGTGTGTGTTTCGCCAACTGGTTTATTACCAACGAGTGTTTTTCCATACATACGCAAAGTCCATCGTAAAATAAAAAGTACACTTTTGATATTCTGCCTACTAAGATATTCTTTTAATTGGGATTGTTCTTCTAATATACTAGAAGGGGAAATTAGATTAATATTAACATTAGATGGGTCTACAGTATTTAGCAGTGGTGTCTGGCTTGTATACATTACCCCGCTTACATTATTTTCTATAGCGAGCAAATCAAGCATCTCGTAAAGAGCTGCTGCATGACTATCCCCTATGACAAATAGGGTTGGTTCGCAAGAGGCACTACCAAAGAAATGGAGCCCTTGTATATTATCAACAAAATTCTCAGAGCTTAGAGTGAAACCACACGAGGCATATTGGTCATAAAAGTTAGGACGATTGGGTATTATTTGTTTCTTCACAGCGAGTGTAAGAATGAAAAGCCCCACTAGGATAAGAGCTATGCTCACAAAAAATGTTTTCTGTTTTTTTAGTATTCTTTTATGACGGATGGGTTGCTCTAATAGAAAATAGAAAACAAGAGAAAAGAGAAAAGTAAGAACAAGACAAATCATTTTTTGCTGTAAAGTTAATGTACCAACACTCATGAAGTTAGCGTGAAAATATGCAATAAATACCCAATGCCAAAGATACAAGGAATAAGAAATTTTACCAACACCTACCAGAACAGGTAATGACAGAATTTTATAAATTAAACTCTTTGGATTTTTTCCAATTTCAATACACAAAAGAGTGGCAAGGCAAGGAAAAAGAGCCACATAAGATGGAAATACAGTACTAATTACCTCTAAAGAAGTAATAGAGAAAAGAAGCAAAGCTAAAGTCACAAGAGAAAGGATTTGTATTTTCCATTCTTTCTCTATTTGTAGTAATTTGAGATTTTCCCCTGACGATAGACTGCATACAGCAAGCAAGCTACCAAGCAATAACTCCCACGCACGAAAAGGCAACCAGTAAAAAGCTGTTTTTTGACTAAGCCAGCTAACAATAACGCAGGAGACAAAAGAGAAAAGAGTAATAAGAGAAATATATTTTATCACTGATTTATTTTTCTTTATCAGAAGAATTAATAAAAGAGGAAAACATATATAGAACTGTTCTTCTATTGCAAGTGACCACATATGCAATAGAGGCTTTGAAAGAGCTTTTATAGAAAAATAGTTATCATCACCCCAAAAAAAGTAATTTGCTCCGAATCCTAAAACAGAAAAGATAGAATTCGTTAAATCATCATTCTCTCGAGCTGTGAAAAAAAAATGCCCTAAAAAGAGAGACATTAAAACCACTAGAAAAAAGACAGGAAGGATACGCCTCATACGCCTTTCATAAAAATCAAGAAGAGAGAAATGAACGTGTTTATCACCATTAGAGGAGGGAAATTTTATTGATGAATAGAGAATACTCGTAATTAAATAGCCGCTTATAACAAAAAAAACATCCACACCAACATAACCACTTTTAAATACACTCGTAAACCCAATATGGTAAAATATTACAGCAAGAACAGCAATAGCTCTCAAACCATCTATATCCGCACGGTATTTCATCATACATTATACCTTCCAAGTCACATTAGTCTACATCATTATAGACGCATAGCCACCCTGCGCTATTTTCATATTTATATTAACTAAGCTGTCTTTATTTATCTTCCAGTGCCAACAAGAAGAGACTCAATTTTGCGAATTTCTTTTTGCCCACCTAAGAAGATGACATGGTCATGTGCTTGCAAGACAGTGCGTCCATGAGGGATGAATACTTTTTCATCACGCATCACGGCGATAATAATGACTTTTTCAGGCAAAGTGATTTCCATAAGCGGAATATTGAGTAGGGGTGACGTCATGGGTAAACGAGCTTCAAGCACTTCGGCGGTATCTCCTGCCACAGAGGCCGTTGCGACCACATTGCCCTTGCGTAAATAGTTAAGAAAACCATTAACCGCCGCAAGGCGAGTGCTTACACCATGGTCGATACCAATATGTTTGATAATGGGCATATAGGCAGATTTATTGATTCGAGCAACAGAATCTCTTGTCCCAATGCTTTTTGCTAAAAGACAGGATAAAATATTACTTTCTTCGTCAGAGGTCACCGCTATGACCACGTCCATTTTGCCCACATTCTCTTCCATAAGTAGTGACTTTTCAGTAGCATCACCATGTAGAATAAGAGTATCGCTTAGAATCTCTGCGAGTTCTTCACAGCGAGCTTGGTCTTTTTCTATAAGCTTAATATCAAGGCCTTTTTGTTCGAAAAGACGAGCTAAAGACGTGCCCACTTTGCCGCCACCGATAATACATACCGAGCTGAAAAAACTGCGAGTACGTCCCAAAAGGCGTAACAAGGCTCTTTGTGCATCCACTTTATAGGCAAAATATACAAGATCATCTTTTTCAATAATATCTTGTCCATTAGGAATAATAAGTTTTTTATTACGAATAATCGCCGTCACCATAATGTCATCATTTTTAGCAAGGGTACGAAATTCCGTTAATTTTTTTCCAATAAGAATATCATTTTCAAGGCTATACGCCACCATTCTTAGGCGCCCCCCTGCAAACTCGGCATAATCCTGAGCGCCAGGTAGAGACAATAGTCTATCAATAGTTTTCACCACTTCGTATTCAGGGTGAACCATGAGCTGAATATCAAGGTTAGCGCTTCCAAGTACATCGGGATAATCTGCGTATTCATGATTATTAATACGTGCAAGCTTGATAGCGTTTGGTGCAAAGTGATTAGCAAATAAACACGCCACGAGGTTGGCTTCATCATTATTCGTAACTGCCAGAAAATACGTCGCATCTTCAATACCAGCAGCCACTAAATTCGCAGGAGAAGATCCTGAACCAACAATAGTTTGCACATCAACATTCTGTGTAACTCTATCCAAGCGACTTTGGTCGAGATCTAAAACGACCACGCTTTTTTCTTCGAACGATAAGCGCTTGGCGAGATGTAGACCCACTTCACCAGCGCCAACAATAATAACTTTTTCACCCGTAGGTTTTATTAATTCTTTGATTTTTTTAAACATGATAAATCACCTATCTTGAATTAGAATTGAACGCCCTATCAGCTAAAATCTTTTCCACCGCTAACTTACTTGCACCGCAACGTGGTTCAATCCATTCTAAAAATTTCATTTGAATATCAAACCGTTCTTTGTCTTGTTTTTTGTAATCTCGGCTTTGCAATAAAGCAAGCTGTAAATCTCGCTTATTTTTGTGTTTGTAAAGTAAGCCCATATCTTCTAAAGACGGGTCAACATCTTCACCAAGTGCCCAAAGAAAATTATCTAAATCTGGCCCCACATGAGGAATAGCCCCACAAGAAAGCGCTTCTAAAAAGTTTTGACCGCCAAGCCCCTTGAAAGAACCACCAACAAAAACAGTATCTGCATGGCTATATAAATGAGTCAAATCACCAAAAAGATCCCATATAACACAATAGTGTGATTCAAAGGCAGAATAGGAACGTGTTTCATCGGAAAAATCCCTATCACGTAAAAATTCAGAAGCAAGCAAAGGACGCATACCAAGGTCATAAAAGCGTTTTTTCCACGCCCCCACCCTGTGCATGTGCCTTGGTGCTACAATAAAGAGGGAGTTTTTCTTCACGGGATATAGTTTCCATAAAATAGACGCTAATAAGTTTTCTTCTTCTTCTCGCACGGAGGCAAAAAGTAAAGTACTTTGCACCTGAGAAAAAAGCATAGGCAATGCCTTCAAATAGGTTTTATGGATAAGAACATCTTTTTTAATCACTTCTTCGCCAGACAAAACAAAGTTTTGTCCCCTTTCGCTAGGAAAAACAAAGTTTTGTCCTGTTTCATTAGACAAAACAAAATTCTTTTTCGTTTTTTTAGCGGAGGATTTTTTAGGCATTGCCGATTTAGCTATTTGAGCAGGGTCGCTTTGAGCTGAACCACTTTGAGTTGAATCGCTTTGGCTTGCCATGGTTTTATTTTCCCATTCCTCGCTCTCTCCCATGCCTTCTTTTTTTTCATTTGCAGATATCGAAGATTTTTCTTGGAATTTAGAAATAGAATCCCGCACAAATTCCGCCGCTCTATCAAATTTAATATTCGGCATATAGCTCACAAGAGCTGAAGGGAAGATAGTTGAAAATCGTTGCATATCATCTTGCGTCATAGCTAAAACATGTTTAGGGGACACAAAATTTAAAACTTTAGCGATTATTCTATAAAACTCATAAGTCGTTTTTGTCATACGTCCATTAATCACATAAAACGGAATTTCTCGCTCTTTGCAGCCTAGCATGAAATTCGGCCAAAGCTCCGTTTCTAGCATAACACAAAGACGAGGATTAGCGATATCAAGGGCTCGCATCACGATGTCTTTTTTGTCCAGTGGCGCAAAACGAATTTGAATAAAGGGAATACGGACACTTTTTGGATTCTGCTCTGAATTTGCAGAAAAAGCTTCGTCATTATTTTCCGCATTATCCCTTGCCACGTTTTCTTGTGACAAAAGATTTCTAAAATCGTCCCCTTGACCTTGCTCTACGTTCGTCTCTTCACTCTCTACGTCACTCTTTATGTCATTTGGCGCATCACCAAAAGTATCTGGTGAAAGCAAGGCTTCTGCTTCCATGTCTGCTATTATTTTTGAGCATTCGTGGGAAAGAACCTGCATACCTTGCCGTGTCCATGTCGTAATAAGTATGGACATATCCCGCTTCTCTTGGGGCAAAGCTCGAATAAACTCACAAGCTAAATACGCTTCACCGCCCGAGGCCGCTTGTATCCATAAATCAACAGACGTATCACCGCCCTGAGAAACGTTTTTTGCATAGCTCGCATTTATTCCATGACTATGAGGCGTGGATTCACGCGCGTCAGACTCACGAAAAGAAATTTCATTCTCAGGATAATCGCTTAAACCCACAGTATCCGTATCAATATACGTGCCGATATTATCTGTATAATTTTTATTATGAGTACCAAAAGATTCAAAGGTAGGAGCGTTCTCTTCTTGAGCAACATTTTTATCTTCGTCAAAAGAAGAGCTTTCGCCTTCTTCCGTATTTTCATAAACATTATGCTGATTCTCGTTTTGGTGAACATCATATTGCTCGTCGCTTTGACCATCATCAAAACTAAAACTATCGTGTCCGTTCTTTTTACCAAAAAAAGGTTTGTCTTTATCTTTTGTCGACAGAGAATCAGAAGAAGAACTGTTTTGTGTCAACCAATCATCTGGAATATTACGCTGCACCCAGCCTTCTTTTAATCTTTTATGACGTCTTAAAAAAAGTATCGCAATTTTCCATACGAAATCATAAGTAGCAAAGAAAAATCTAAAAATTATAGGCATGAGAATTTCCGATTTCAAAGTATTATATTGTAAAAGCGTCAGATTCTTTTCATAAAAAATCACCATCGGCACACACAAAAAAGACAGGGCCTAGGAATCTTCGCTTTTTTGCGTCGCCTCTTGTTTGCGTTTAAGCCTATAATTTGTCGTCACTCCAGCAAAAATACCACCAAAGGAACCAAGTAAAATACTTCGTGGTAAGCTTTCCGTAATCCCAAAAATAGCAGCCAAAACACCAAGAGATGAGCCAATTAAAAACCCTTTAACTATAGGTGAAATCATATATATACCTTTTCTTTTTTATACGTTTACACGACTTTGAAGCCCCTTCCTCTTTTTGTCAATATAAATTTAGGGGCTTATACACACAAGTACTTGAAATACAAAGTAAACATATATAAGAACTCCTTTCATTTTTTTATATAAAAGAAAAATCTTTCACTTTTCCCATCTTCTCGCTATAGTCGACCTCAGAAATATCACTCATTTTATTTTAGGCTAAACTTATGAAGAATTCTTTTGATTGTATCGTTGTAGGTGCTGGACACGCTGGCTGTGAAGCCGCTATGGCTCTTGCCAAATTAGGTCATGACACCTTACTCATCACAGGTAATGTTGACCGCATTGGACATCTATCGTGTAATCCTGCCATCGGTGGGCTTGCCAAAGGGCATCTTGTGCGTGAAATCGACGCCCTTGGTGGCTGTATGGGCTTATGGGCCGATGCGGCGGGTATACAGTTTCGTATACTCAACCAAAGTAAAGGCCCTGCTGTTCGTGCACGCCGTGCCCAAATGGACAGAGAGCAATACCTGAAAGTTGTAAAAGAACACGTATTTGCACAAAAAAATCTCAGCCTTTGGCAAGATACCGTCGAAGAATTATTAGCTGACGATTTGCAAACAAGTGACGCCCAAACCAATGATTCACCAACAAGCGAACACTCCAATACGTCCCAAAGTAGCGACGCCATAAAGAAAGATGGTGACACAAAACAAGGCTTCCAAAAAAAAATAACAGGTGTCCACACCGCCATGGGCAAGAAGTTTTATGCCCCCCATGTGCTTCTCACCACAGGAACTTTTTTATGTGGTCTCATTCATATTGGTTTAGAAAACATGCCTGGCGGTCGCTTAGGGGATGCTCCAAGCCTACACCTATCAGACTCCATACGCAGTTTAGGCATAAAACTAGGTAGACTAAAAACAGGCACAACCCCACGCATACGTTACGATTCTATCAATTTTGCAAATATGGAAGAACAAACAGGCGACACCCCTATTCCAGGTTTTAGCTTCCACGGCGAAGCCCCTAAACTCGCCCAAGTTCCTTGCTATATCACATGGACCAATGAAAAAACCCATGATGCTATTCGAGCAGGTATGGACAGGTCTCCCCTTTTCACAGGGGTGATCGAAGGTACAGGCGCACGATACTGCCCTTCCGTTGAAGATAAAATTGCCCGCTTCCCCGAAAGAGAACGCCACCAAGTTTTTATTGAGCCAGAAGGCCTCAACCTTCAAGAGTGCTATCCTAACGGTATTTCCACAAGCCTCCCCTTAGACGCTCAAGAAAATATGATAGCCAGTATTCCTGGGCTTGAAAATGCACAAATCGTTCGCCCTGGCTATGCCATTGAGTACGATTACGCAAACCCCATACAATTACTCCCCACCCTTGAAACTAAAAAAGTAAAAGGCCTTTGGTTCGCAGGACAAATCAACGGAACGTCAGGCTATGAAGAAGCCGCCGCCCAAGGTCTATGGGCCGCCCTCAATATTGCAGCTAAAATGGAAGGGAAACCCGCATTTCTGCCTAAACGAAACGAAGCCTATATGGCCGTTCTTGTTGATGAACTTGTCACAAAAGGAACAGAAGAACCTTTTCGTATGTTCACTTCTAGAGCAGAATACCGCCTCCTTTTACGGGAAGATAATGCCGACAAACGCATGACTCCCATGGGAAGAGAAAGAGGACTCGTGACAGATAGGCATTGGGATATCTTTGTGCATAAAGAAAAAATTATGGCAGAAATTATTCAGCAACTCCACGAAACCACTATTCGCCCTGATGCAAAAGTCAGAAAAATACTGGAATCACTAGACGAGCCACTTCCCACAAAGGCAATCACCCTTGAAGAGCTCTGCCGCCGCCCCAGCCTTTCCCTCAAAGACATCGCACTCTTTCTACCTGCCCTCATGGAATATATCGAAAAAGAACCCGATATCTGTGACACAGTCGAAATTGCAACGAAATACGCTGGCTATCTAACAAGGCAAGAAGAAATAGTGAAAAAGGCACTGGGTCAAGAAAACATTAGTCTTCCACCCGACCTTGATTACACAAACATCCCCGGTGTTTCACGAGAAATTCAAGAAAAACTCAATGAAGTAAAACCCATAAGCCTAGGGCAAGCCTCCCGAATCTCAGGAGTCACACCCGCAGCGCTCTCCTGTCTCGAAATTGCACTAAAAAAACTGAACACTAAAGAAAATTAAAGTTTTTTTGGGTTAGATTTTTTATTTAGGATTGTTTTTTGGGAGGGGTGGGGGTGTCCCCCCCCCCCCCCCCCCCCACAAGTCCACTCTTAGACCACTTCATTTTTTTGTTATATTCTTAT
>CAMQVJ010000002.1 GCA_947038175.1 uncultured Desulfovibrio sp. | reverse complement strand
GGGTCGGTAAATCATTTTCAAAATTGGAAACACCAAGCCCAATGAGCCTAACCGGCTTTTCTAATTTCAGTTCATCAAGTAGTTGGCATGCACATTGAAAAATAGTTTCTGTGGAATTGGTTCTCTTATTTAATGATAGCTGTCTTGTGAGCTGCTTAAAGTCGGCATACTTCACTTTTAAGCTAATAGTTCTACCCTTATACTGGTGCTTTCTTAAACTTGTTCCCACCCGTTCTGCATGTGCAAAAAGAAAATTTTTTAATTCTTTTTTGTCGAGCAAGTTTTCACGAAGTGTGGTTTCTGCGCTTTCGGACTTCTTTGCAGTATAAGGTTCAACCTCTCGTAAATCAATGCCACTCGCTCTTTCAAAAAGCAAAGTGCCCGATTTTCCATAACGCTTTTCCCAAAAATCCTTGGGTAGTTTTATGACATCAGAACAAAGGTATATCCCAATTTTTTTCAAATCCATTAAAAACTTCTTGCCTACTCCAGGGATTTTACCAATAGGCATTTTTGCTAGAAAAGGCTCTATTTCATGAGTATCAATAATAAATAAGCCGTTAGGTTTATTCTCATCAGAGGCAATCTTAGCGAGAAATTTTATAGGGGCGATACCAACAGAGCAGGTGAGCCCGCCTGATGCTTCAAAAATAACTTCCTTAATTTTCTTTGCGATATCCGTTGGAGTGCCAAAAATATTCTCAAGCCCTGTAGCATCAATATACGCTTCGTCAATAGAGGCAACCTCAATAATAGGGGCGATATCCTTTAAACTCTCGGTTATCTTTTTGGAAACTTCCATATAACGAGACATGCGTGGATACACAAAAATACCATGCGGACATTTAGCTTTCGCAATATACGTTGGCATAGCAGAACGCACACCAAACGCCCTTGCTTCATAGGAACAAGTCGCTAGAACCCCTCGCTCACCGCCACCAATCATGATTGGCTTTCCTTGAAGACTTGGGTTGTCCATTTGCTCCACAGATGCATAAAATGCGTCCATATCTACATGTATTATATATTTTTTATGTTCCATTATGATGTTCTTTTTGAGGGACAAACCTTATTCTTTTAATAGATAAACTAAATCGTGGATGTCTCATAGAAGTAATTCTAAAACTCAAAAGTTTAGAATGAGACTCAAGCGTTTTGTGAGGGGCAATATTTTTCTTATTTGCCCATACGCCCATCCAAAGGCTTACTCTATATAATTTTATGATAGAAGTATAGAATTCTCTTTTGCTAGAAAATAAGGGGATAGGGCTAGTGTCAAAATAAAAAATTTAGGAGCTTAGAATGGCTTCTGTGAGGACAAGTATTAGAGATAACAAATATTTATAATTGTCTCATAATGTAAATTATGTAAACTTTAGACATGTTATCTTTGAAATCCCTTCGTTCACGAGAATAGAAAGGATATATCCTTGAAGTTTACATAACTAGCATTATGAGACAGTTCAAGTACATGTATGTAGTTGAAAAATATATGTTTTTAGTATTTCATACTCTTCTTTTCTTTATATATTGCTAAATATCTTTTTGTTTTACTGATTGACCGTGAGTATGGAGTTGTATATTATAAGGATAAAATCACAAAATACGAGGTTTTCTATGGACACTTATGACAACTCCGAAGATAAAAGTATAAAGCTAGAAACAGCATTAACAGGAAAGCTAAAAAATGAACTTCTTGCTAATACAACAACAGAAGATAAAAGAGTTTATTACATAAACTTGTTTAAAGAATTTCATAAAGATACTATTGCAATTCTAAAAGAAATAAGAAGCGATCATAATTTAAGTTTATCTCTTTATGCTTTGGAAATATATAAAACACTCGAACTTCAAAACGCAAGCACTGTGCAAGAAAAGAACTTTTATAAGAAAGAAGTGGCTCACATTAAAAGATGTCATGATATGGTAAACAAGTGTATAATTAACCCATCACTATATTCTGCAATATTACTAAATAACCGCCCTAATTTTGAATATAAGAATCCTCTTCCTAGTGATGTTGTTACAAAAACATTGGTAGCTAATTATAATAAATTTAGTATTCCTTTGAGGATCACAAAGGGTAATAAAGAGGATATCGAATTTTATACAGAATTACAAATATTTACTAATTCAATGCTTGTCGATTATCAAGAAAAACAAATTGAATGTTTAGTTTATAATAAAATGGTCAAGGAAAAGAGTATAGAAAGGACATTAGATGTTCCAAAACATATTCAAGAAATGGTCTCTGAAGTGGCAAAGCAAAATAGACATCTTTTTAAACTTGGTATTAAACAAGATGTTAAAATAGATAAAGTTCCAACAGAGCACGTTTTCGACTTGACATCCCTATCCAAGCAGACGAAATAGATAAAGTTCCAAAATAATTGACTCCGCAAATACAGTTCTAGATAGTAAAAAACAGCCCTAATTTGATGGCTGTTTTTTACTATCTAGAACTGTATTTTTCTTAACAAGCTCACTATTTCAAACGGAGTTTGAATATTAACTAAGCAAGACACATCTTGTAATAAATCTCACTTTTTCAAACAAAGTTTGATAAAGAAATGTGGGGTTTGGGGAGTTCAACTCCCCAAAAAAAATAAAAAGAGAAGAAAAAGAAATAAAAAAAGCCACTTGTTGTAACGCAAGTGGCTTTTTCATAAGGCTATATTTTATATGTTACATTTGTAAAACGGCGAAGTCGGCTAATTTACCCATGCGAGTCATGAGTATAGAGAGCATGTTCATGCGATTTTGGCGAACTTTTTCATCTTCTGCCATAATCATAACGCCTTCAAAGAATGCTTCTAGTTGAGGAAGCACTTTGTTCATGAGTGGCATAACTTGATTGTATGCGTGGTTGTTCCAGTGCTTATCAAATTCAGTTGCAAATTCCTTGATGGATTTTCCAAGAGCGTGTTCACAATCGGCTTCAAATAGGGACTCGCTGAAGGAATCGGCAAGGGTGCTTGTTGATTTTGCGAGTATATTTGTGATGCGCTTGAGTGCTTGTGCATTGTCGGCAAAATCCGCTTGCGTCATTGCTTCTTTTAGAGCGTTGAGACGTTGCGCTGTTTCCCAAATCATGTCTGATTCAAGTTTGCCTTTGTCTTTTGCGCTCATAATGGCTTCTGCCACTAGGGTTTCTGAGCCTTCACCTACAAAGAGGTTTTTGAGTCGTGCGGCGCAAAATTCACTTACTTTTTCAAGGGTTTCTTCTTTTTTGAATTTCCATTTGATTTCGGGTGAATAGAAGGAATAGGCTTTTTCAAATAATTCAGAGAGGGAAATTTGATAACCGTATTCTATTAATATTCTTGAAATACCAAGAGCTGCACGTCGAAGTGCGTAGGGGTCGGCTGTTCCTGTTGGGATATTGCCAAGCCCAAAGCAACCGATGAGTGTATCTACTTTGTCAGAAATGGAGAGAATTGCGCCTAAATCGTTTGATGGCAACATGCTTTCTGGGCCTGTTGGCAAATATTGTTCACGTAGGGCTGTGGTGTAAGGAGCTTCAAAACCATCTTTTTGAGCGTAGATACCGCCCATTATGCCTTGTAAGGTGTCGAATTCGCCCACCATTTTTGACATAAGATCCGCTTTTGAAAAACGTCCTGCACGTTGTGCGAGTTCGATGGCGTTATCAAGTTTTGTTTTACTTTTGAGGTCAATCTTTTCTGCAAGCCAGCCGCAGAGTTTTTCAAGACGACGAGATTTATCGCCCATTGAGCCTAAAGGGCCTAGAAAGATAACTTTATCAAGCATTTCTAACCATTGAGAAAAGCCATCTTTTAAATCTTCTTTCCAGTAGAAGCGTGCGTCTTCAAGGCGAGCACGTAAGACACGTTCCCAACCTTCACGTACAACTTCCCTGCTTTCTGGCTCAATATTAAGAACGGTGAGAAATTTTGGTAAAAGGGCTTTATTTGCGTCTTCAAGCCCAAAGCATTTTTGGTGATGTTCCATGCTTGTGAGCAAAACTTCTTTTGGAAGTTCTAAAAAGTCATTTTCAAAGTTACCGATGAGAGGCACTGGTTTTTCCACGAGGCCTTGCACTTCATCGAGAAGTCTTTCATTCCATATGATAGAGGCATCGCTTTGAAGTTCATGTGCTGCTTTATCACTATCCTGAATTATAATAGCCCTTCGTTTTTTTGCATCGCAAACGATTTGGCTTTTTTCAAAGAGTAATGTTTCAAGCTCGTCAGCGTGTTTAACATTGAATGGACCAATACCATGGATACGGTGTCCAAACGTTTGAGTTGAGGATTCGATTTTTCCAACGGTGAATTTGATAGGTTCATCGTCAAGCATAGCGACAATCCAATGCAATGGTCTTGCATAGGCGAAGGATTCTTTGCCCCAGCGCATACGTTTTGGAAATGGGAGTGCGTTTATGATGAGAGGGCAAATTTCCGCCAAAACTTCTGTTGCCATTTTACCGCCAACTTGTTTGCGAACGGCTATATATTCACCTTTTTCATTGCTTGTTTTGAAAATATCATCAAGGGAGGCTTTTTGTCCACGAACAAAGCCTTCTCCTGCTTTTGTGAGATTTCCGTCTGCACCGTAGGCGATATTAACAGAAGGCCCCATGGCAATTTCTTCGTGTTTTTCTTGTATTTTTTCAAGGTCATATATGTGTAATATGCAACGACGAGGTGTGCTATGGGATTCTATGGATTTATAGGATAATTTGAGTTCGTCTAGTTTTTCGCTAAAGCGAGTGACTAATTCTTTTTCCACTGAGCTTAGAAAGCGCGCAGGTAATTCTTCTGTTCCGATTTCAAGTATAAAGTGACTCATGTTTATTTCCTTACTTACGAATTTTTCTTATTTTGTGGCATAAGAGGGAAACCAAGGGTTTCACGTTGTTCAACGTAAAGTTTGGAAATCCCAGAAGCAAGTGTTCTTACTCGGCCAATATACCCTGCTCTTTCTGTGATAGAAATGGCATTTCTCGCATCTAAGAGATTGAAGGTATGTGAACATTTCATGCAATAATCATAAGCAGGGAGTGGGAGTTTGAGGTCGATAAGGGTTTTACACTCCGCCTCAAAATCATTGAAATGTTGTAAATGCATGGCTGCATCGCTTACTTCAAAATTATAGCGAGACTGCTCTACTTCGTTTTGATGATATACTTGTCCGTAGGTGACTTTATCATTCCACATGATGTCATAAACGGAATCTTTATCTTGTAAATACATAACAAGTCTTTCAAGGCCATAGGTAAGTTCAACGGTGATTGGGTTGAGTTCAACACCGCCAACTTGTTGGAAATAGGTGAACTGTGTCACTTCCATACCGTTTAGCCAAACTTCCCAACCAAGTCCCCATGCGCCAAGAGTTGGAGATTCCCAATCGTCTTCGACAAAGCGGATATCATGTTTGGTAAGGTCAAGCCCTAGAGCTCTTAGACTATCAAGATAAAGATCTTGAATATTGTCAGGTGATGGCTTCATAATAGCTTGAAATTGAAAATAATGTTGTAAGCGGTTTGGATTATCACCATAGCGCCCATCGGTTGGACGGCGAGAAGGTTCAACATACGCAGCATCCCAAGGCTCTGGGCCTAATACACGTAAAAAAGTGGAAGGATTAAACGTCCCTGCACCACATTCAATGTCCATAGGTTGCATAATAACACAACCTTGTTTTGCCCAGTAATTTTGCAATGTTAGTATAACATCTTGAAAATTCATACCTAACTCCTACGTTTCAACAGTTTCAATATAAAGGTATTAATACATTTTTTTAAAACGCCCATCGGCCCATTCTAAACCTAAATGATAGCGAACTAACGCATCAATAATACGTCCCATTTCCCGCCAAACTTCGGTTGACGGCTTATATTCTCCCCAGTATTCGGGGGAATATTCTTGAATATGTACAAGAATATCAAGGCATTCTTTTGAGGCGTATAAGCTCATAATGCCTTGTGGTTTGCATGACTTACAAACACAATACCCATCAGTAACAAGGAAAAATGCACCAGCATCTAAGCTTTGCCCACATGTATAACAACGACTTGCATCAAGTGCATAGCCGTATTCAGCGGCCATACGAAATCGATATAAAAGAGGTATCATAGGGTGCACACTTTCCGCTTTATTAATAAAAAGGAGTAATGCTTTTGTGATTAAAAATATTTTGTCAGCATCTACAGGGTTGACGCCAAGAGCTTCTAAAAAACGTATGCAATTAGCGACAAGGCCTTGTTTTTTCCAGTCCACTCTAATATTGGAATAACTTTCCAATAAAGACGCTTCCTGTAAATTAAGAAACTGTCCATTTTTTGAAGAGCTTACACGTGAAAGAATATAATTGTACGAATCGAGACAGCCCGTAAAGCGCTTGCGACTACGGCTTCCACCAAAGGCGAAAACCGTCAGCATTCCATGATTGGCGGTGAGCATTTTTACCCATACATCCGATTCACGAAATTTGCCCGTTCGCAGTACTATACTATTTTCTGTAAGATCCACAATGCCCTGCTGTTATTGTTCAAATTGCATAGCACGTTTCATGGCGACTGTTCCAGTACGAGCGATTTCTTTAATGCCAAAACGCATGAGCAGGCTGACTATTGCTTGTAATTTGTCGTGTGTTCCAGTTGCTTCAATGGTGAATTCATTGACACTAACATCCACAACTTTACAGCGAAAAATATCAACAATTCGTAGAATCTCTTCACGCTTTGTTTCTTCAGCGTTTACTTTCATAAGCATCATTTCACGGTCAACATGAGAATGATCTTTGAAGTCAACAACCTTGATAACACTCACAACCTTGCGGAGTTGTTTAACAATTTGTTCAACAATTTGCTCATCGCCGTAGGTGGTTACTGTCATAAGGGACACCCCTTCTTCAAGGGTAGGAGCAACATTTAAAGATTCAATATTGAAGCCTCGTCCACTAAAAAGACCAGCTACACGGGAAAGAACGCCAGGTTCGTTTTCTACAAGAATGGATAATACACGTCGCATGGTCTTCTCCTATACTAAAAGCATATCACCCAAAGCAGCCCCAGCAGGCACCATGGGATAAACATTTTCTTCTCTTTCAACGGCAACATCAATTACGGCTGTATGAGGTGACAATAAAGCTTCTGGCAGAATTGTGGCTAAATCTTCTTCTGTTTTGATTCTATAACCTTGTGCACCATAGGCTTCTGCTAATTTCACAAAATCAGGTTGTGCAAGCATGTCGGTGTGGCTATAATTTTTTTCATAGAAGAATTCTTGCCATTGACGCACCATGCCTAAATACCCATTATTCAGAATAAGAATTTTGATAGGTAATTTATTGGCGACGGCTGTCATAAGTTCTTGACTATTCATTTGAATAGAACCATCTCCAGCAACGCAAATAACCTTTTTGTTAGGATAAGCGAATTGCGCACCGATAGCAGCAGGAAGACCATAGCCCATAGTACCTAGGCCACCAGAGGTGATAAGTGTGCGAGGTTCTTTGTATTCTAAGAACTGCGCTGCCCACATTTGATGCTGTCCAACTTCGGTGGTAATGATATAATCGTTAGGAATAATTTTTGCGACGGCTTCAAGCACTTGCTGTGGGCGTAAATCTTCCTTTTTTGCGTTATAGCAAAGCGGATGTGTCTTTTTCCACAACATAAGTTTATCAAGCCACTCTTTTCGTTCGCTAGGAATATCCATAGGATTTGCTTCTAAACGAGCCGTGAGCACTTCATTAAGTTCTTGAAGTGCAGGCAAACAGTTACCCACAACAGGAACGTCAACATGCACATTTTTACGAATCGACGTTGGGTCAACATCGATATGTACAATTTTTGCGTTCTTTGCAAACGTATCAAGGCGACCTGTAACACGGTCATCAAAGCGTGCGCCGATGGCAACAATAAGGTCAGTATCGCTAATCGCTTTATTTGCAGCGTATGTACCATGCATACCAAGCATCCCAAGAAATAATTCGTCTTTGGTGGAAATAGCGCCCATACCCATAAGTGTAGATGTGACAGGTATTTGATAGGTATTGATAAAGGCACGAAGTATGTCCGAGCAATTCGCTGAAATAACACCACCACCTGCTAAAATAATAGGGCGTTTCGCCTGTAAAATACAATCAGCCGCACGGCGTAATTGATTCAGGTTTGGGCGATAGGTGGGGTTATAGTTTCGCATGCGAATTTCTTGTGGCCATACAAATTCTATTTTTTGCGTCATAAGGTCTTTTGGAAAATCCACAAGAACAGGACCAGGACGACCAGAACGAGCCAAATGAAAAGCTTCTCGTACTATTCTTGGTAGGAGAGCTAAATCTTTCACAAGATAATTATGCTTTGTGCATGGGCGAGTGATACCCACAATATCCACTTCTTGGAAAGCGTCATTACCTATTAAATGCGTATGAACTTGACCAGTTACAAGCACCATAGGTATAGAGTCAGCATAGGCAGTGGCAAGACCTGTAACGGTATTTGTTGCACCAGGGCCACTTGTTGCTATGCATACACCGACTTTGCCTGAAGCTCTTGCGTATCCATCGGCGGCATGCGCTGCACCTTGTTCGTGGCGAACAAGAACGTGATGAATTTCAGGATGATTAGGCATTTCATGGTAAAGGTCTAGAACAGCCCCTCCAGGATAGCCAAAAAGTACATCAACGCCTTCTCGCTTTAAACACTCCATTAATATCGCTGCGCCTGTCATTTCCATAATTGCGTCCTTTTACTCCGTTAAAGCCTTTGTGTTCACATCCCTATATAATGTATAGAGCGGAATACGAATCAAATTCATTCATGCATACTATACTTAGAAAGCAATATAGTCAAAAGTTTATAAATAAAAATTTCTAATATAAAAAACACGTTTAATTAATTGAATTTATTTGATTTATATGTCTAATATTCATTGAATAAATAAATTTATTTAATAAAAATTGTATTATGGGAAACTTTGCTATATAGTGTGTTTATACACAGGTACGTATAAGATACTTTGTTATTGGTTTTTAATATAGTTTAATAATGTTTTAGCTGTGAGAGAGGACATAATGGGATTTACACCAGGTGAAAGATTAGAGTCACGTTGTACAAGATGCAAAGACATTTTGGGACATATTATTGTATCCATGTTAGACGGTGAAATTGCGAAGGTAGAATGTTGCGCGTGTGGTAGTGTTCATAAATATTATCCACCAGCTCAAAAGAAAGAACCAAAACAAGCCAAAGCTTTGCGTGTGCGAGCAGGTGAAGAACGTTCTGATGCGGTGAAAGAAAAAGTTGCGAAAACGTCTCGTACAAGCAGCACCACTGCTGCAAAAAAAGCAACTACTACAAAAGCTGGAAAAATCTCTGCAAAAACAGCAGAAGAATTACAGCAAAAATGGCAGAAAGCAGTCGCTTCAAATCCAGCAACACCTGTCGCATATTCTATGACATCTGAACTTTTCCTTGCAAATCTTGTTGATCACCCTGTTTTTGGTATGGGGATGGTTATTGATGTTTTTCCTCCTAATAAAGTAGATATTCTTTTTGAAGAGGGAATAAAGTCTTTACGTTGTCAATGTTCCTAATTAGGAATAAATAGAGATAAAGTTCTATCTTGACTTTATCTCTTAAAACAATGTATAGTATAGTCTATATTAGAAAAGCGTGTTTTAGGACACGGAGGTTATATGTCTTTTGTTTTAGGAAATTTCTTGCTTACAGTAGCAGGAATACTCGATTCATTACTAACAGTTTATTCTATAGTTGTACTTGTGGCATGCCTTGTGACTTGGGTAAACGCTGACCCTTACAACCCTATTGTGAGAACGCTGCGTGTTCTTACAGAGCCTGTTTTTTATCGTATCCGTAAATGGTTACCTTTTGTTTTTATAGGCGGTTTGGATTTATCTCCAATCGTGCTTATAATTGCGATACAACTGGTAAAAGGTGTTGTTGTTCAAAGTTTGTACCAACTTGCTACAGGATTCTAATATTTTGTCTCATTCGAAGATTTTGTTTTAAATTATCTTTGATTAACCACAAAAATGGAGTGTATGTTATGGACGAACAAGAATTGAAAGTACTCGAAAGTTTAGCCCCTAATCACCCAGAATTACAAGAATTATGGGATAAGCATACTTTACTTAAAAAACAAATTGATAAGATGGAATCAAAAAAATTCTATACGCCGCAAGAAGAACAAGAGATGAAAACCTTAAAGAAAGAAAAACTCGAAATTAAAACGAACTTACACGATAGAATTGAAGAGTTATCTTAAGCTTGAAGGGATAAATATTCAGTAAAAACGAGCTTGTGTTTTAACATAAGCTCGTTTTTTTGTTAATAGTGGCGCCATTTTTAAGAAAAGTAAGCTATAGCACTCCCCTTCTCTTTGTTTTTATTTAACTATGTATTTTTATTGTATAAAAATACTCTTTGAAATTATACATATTTAAATTATATTGAAAGCACGTCGTTATCGGATTAAGTCTACGGAGTTATCATGTTTATTTTTGACAAAAAGAAATATTTCCAAATATTTGTATTCGCCTTGTCTTTGTTTTATGTCCCTTTTGCAGGAGCATTTCCACAAACAAAAGCAGATTTAGAGCTGGTGGTTGAATCCATTGTTGCTACTGGTCTAGGCGCTGCCGAATTTCCTGCACTCAATAACCAACGGTTTATTGAGGTGGGCGCAGCTTCCATGTCTTTAGATGATGATGATATTGTTTTTATTATTCCTATAGGGCCAGAAAAACCCTTAAAGGAACGAGATGTTTTAATTATACCTCAAAAAATTATGGTTTGGCATGAGGTCATGAATATTATTAGAAAAGATAAAGCCTTTGCGGTGACATATAGTCCTGTTTCAGGTTCTTTGGCTGTTTATAATACACGAAAAAAAGAGTATTTTTTGCAACTGCAATATAATGGTTCACAGTATAATGCCAATAGTGTTTTAATCGATAATAATACAAATAGTTTATGGTCTCAAATGTATGGCTTGTCTTTTTTTGGAACATTACAGGGGGTAGGACTTGAAATATTACCTTGCTATTGGACCACATGGGATAAGGCGAGAGTTTTTTTTACTCGTCAAAAAAATGCAAAAGTTCTCAGCACTCCTCGTGGAGGGCAGCGTTATGGAAAAGACCCCTATGGATCGTTTTTAGATAAAGAGAGTTTTTACCATAATGATTCCTTAATCTATCCTGTTTCAAAGGTCGACACTCGTTTAGGATTGAAATCTCAAATTATTGGTATTGAGATGGATAACAAGTTTATGGCAATAGAGATTGAATATATAAAGAAAAAGAAAAGTGTTAATTTTTTCTTTGGTGAACATCCTCTTGTTGCTATTTACGATGACCGTCTTGGAGTTGTACGGGTGTTTAAACGATCAGTATGGGATGGTAAGGACCCTCTAATTTTTAAAATTGTAGATAAAAAACTCTTAGATTTTCATACAAAAAGCACATGGAGCATGGATGGGGTCTGTCTTTCTGGTAATTATCTTGGTGCTTATGTACAAGAAATTTTTGGAATTTATTCCTTTTGGTACAGCTGGGCAGCTCATAATCCAGAAACAGAAATTGTTCCAGGTAATAGCGTGGTACCAGATTCTGCTTTAGAAATAGGTGTTCCAAAAGATAATCAGCTCGGCAAAGGGCTTGATGGGCCCGTGGAACATAGCGGTATGGGTTTACCTTGGGAGTAAAATCTTAATTTTTCTATTGTTTTTTCCATTGTATTAAATCTGCAAAAAAGCGTATACTTTAGAAATAAATTACTAAAATAAAAATATAAAATAAATGAGGTATATATGTTTTTGCAAGATATAAATCACGCAATTGATATACTAAAAAATAATCAACTACTCATATACCCAACAGAAACTTTTTTTGCTCTTGGTTGCAAAATAAGTTCTGAACAGGCGATAGCTGATGTTTTTAAATTTAAAAAACGCCTTCTCGCTATGCCCTTACCTGTTATTATTGCAAATATAAATCAAGTTCCCCTGGTGGCTTTACTTTCAAGTTCACTACAAGATGATGTGGAGCTCTTGGCTAAAGAATTTTGGCCTGGCCCATTATCTCTTATTTTACCTGCTAGAGTGACACTTTCGCCATTATTGACAGGTGGCACGGGAAGAATAGCTATTAGGCAAAGCTCCCACCCTGTGGCGACGGAACTTGCTCAAAAATTAGGAGAGCCTCTTGTTTCTAGTAGTGCCAATATAAGCGGTATTTTGCCCGTTACCAAAATCACGGAGATGGATACGACCTTTATGGAAAGTATAGGCGCTGTGCTTGACCTTGCCCCTGCTCCAAATGGCGGTTTAGCCTCTACCATTATTGAACCAAGGGGCAATAAAGAAGTGCTTGTGCATCGCAAAGGTTCCGTGGATTTAGAGCGCATAAGAAACTGTGGTTTTATCTGCACAGAATAATAGAATTTTCTTTCTTTTTTGTGAATTGGAATGAATAAGTTTTACAAGAATCATTAAATAAAATGGGATTCTTTCCTGTAAATATTAAATAAGGGAGTTTATATGAAAAAATGCCCACATTGCCAAAAAGATATTTCTAAGTACGATAACCCTTATCCTACCGCTGATTGCATCATTTATGATGATGCAAAAGGTATTGTGCTTATTGAGCGCAATAATGAGCCGCACGGGCTTGCTCTTCCAGGTGGATTTATTGATACAGGTGAAAGCGTTGAACATGCAGCGATTCGTGAAATGAAAGAAGAAACGGGGCTTGACGTTGAGCTTTTAGGTGTTCTTGGTGTGTATTCTGATCCGAAGCGTGACCCTCGTTATCATACCCTTACGGTGACTTTTGTAGCAAAAGCTCTTGATATACGCCTACTACAAGCAGGTGATGACGCTGGCGCAGCTCGGTTTTATAAAATTGCCGATATTCCTCCGCTCTGCTTTGATCATGATATTGCCATTGAACACTTCAAGCAATACTTGAATAAAGAGCGTTGTCTTATGCCGTGCCAAAAATAATTTATTCTTGTATCATTCTAAAATTAAATCTGTTTGAGTGAATGATAAAATAAATATTTTATTGAGTAGAGTCTTCACTTACGCCCTTATTTTTCCCTTTATATACCTGATAACGAAGAGAAACCACTTCCAAGAATTGAGCTAAATCTTCGCTTATGAGTCTTGTAAGGAGTTTTAGCTCATTATTTAGGTCTTTTGGTGTTGTTGACGCAAGAGTTAAGACGGCAACTGTATTTTTTTCCACTCTAATGGGTAAACAAATAGAAGAACAAAAAGCAGGAAAGGAGTCTACTTTTCCAAATATTGGAGTTGTTGGAGCGCTTCCCTTGCCGTCAGATTGCACAACTTCTTCATTTCTAAAGACCCAACCGACAATGCCCCCCGAAAAAGAAAACTCTTTTTCTGTTAACAAGGGCGGATACTCACCTTCCACAAGATAATAGTTTTGTTTACTGGATAAAGAGGCAAAAGCAACATATTCAAATCCACATCCTACTGATAGTATACGCAAAAGCTTACGTAAGTAAGAAGACCAACCGCTATAGCGTTTTTTTAAATCCGCCAATTGTTCAAGTACACGGAAATAACTTTCGACGTTATCTGAACAGGTTGACTGTTTTATAATTTCTTGAATTTGCGGAATGAGTTTTGCGAATAAGTGTAAGAGATGTTGTTTATTTTCATGGAAAAAATGAGCTTTTTTACTATCCATACAAAGCACGCCACCACCAGGAACAGGAGCGCCCATAAAAGATCGGATATAATCTTCTGTTTCATCGGTATAATAGCCAAGATTCGGTTGATTATATTCTGCCACATTATAAAGTAAGGGCTCTTTGTTGCGTAAAACCCAGCCAACAAGCCCTTTGCCTTGTGCTATGATGGCATTTTTGTCAATACTATCGCTCATACTAAAATGTGCTAATAAATTGGCGTGACTATTTTCAGAGTTTGGCTGAAAGAAAACTACGGAATGAGCATCAAAAGTGCTTGCGACAAGGGCTAAAAAATCGTTTAGAATGCTAGTCGCAGCATGCTCAACGGGAAACGCTTTATCTGTATGTGTCATATGAAGTCCCAATTAGTGATTGTTTTTGAATTTATAACAAAACCTAAGCGTTTAAGGCAACACATTTATTTAAAAATTATTATTTATGACTCGTAAGTCTACGGCTGAATGGATAATAATTTATAAATTCTTATTTATGGAAGTTATGGAAATTGATTATTCGATTATCCATGATAGTTTTTTCATTTATTTTATTTTATTTTGTTCAACTACTTGAAAATTATTAGAATAAAGTATATAAAAAGATATTGATTTGTATTTTTGGTTTTATTGCTAAATTTTCACACTAAAATAAGGATATTTGTGTTGGACTGGAGAGACGCATTTTCTGCAAGCAAGTGGCCACATAAGAAAAAAAATCTCGGCTACTACGACACGCTTTCTGTAGAAAATCTAAAAGGACTTAAGAACTTTCTAGATCTTGTACATGTGCGTACTGCTTTGTTGCAGCCTTATTGCGAAACAAAAAAATATCCCTGTGTAGAAGCACGGTCCTTACTCCCCTCTTTTGAAGCAGATGTGTTTGAATACAAACAGTTACCTGGGTTTACTCTTGTAGCTCTCGATCGCCCTCTTTCCTCTTTTCAGGAAATTTTCCAATATGATATGTTACACCCTCTCTCAGATTTTTCTGCTGGAGCGGATGGCCCATGTTGCCCATTGGAGGGACATGTAGCTCAATCAAACGCTCTTTCGATGCTTGCGCGTATGCCACGTTTCATGCATGAAGAGTATAGAAGACGCTTCCAACGTGCAGATATCACAGCCATAGAACAATACCCTGACGTACTGCCCTACTTGTTAGAAATGGATAGGTCACATCTTATCACAAGGTCAATACACGACCATTTTCAGTTATCTGGAATATTTGCGTCTTTACCTTCTGATATTGACGGAGAAATGAAGCGATTTGGACTTCGTATGGGAAAATTTGCCATTGGTGAAAATGAACTATACGAAAGAAATAGAAACTTTGTTATGCAATTTCTTATGGAATTGTATGGATTTCCCGTCGCCGCAGAAAGACGAACCTCGGCAGCTCTTTTTTCACGACGTCTTCATAAAATGGGCGAAAAATTTATTATTCGAGTGCTTGGTCAATCGGATAGAACGATTACTACTATTTGGAACGATGGCACCGCAGGGCGTTATCCTTATGTGGAAAAAATTGCTCTTATTAAAATAGATAAAGAACAGACAGATCTCATTGACGCTATTAATAAAGTTGATGGATTTTTTGACCAAAAGAAACATGTGGTTATTGTTAAAGTCTCTTATATACAGCATGCTTTTGACTATGCAAACATTCGTCAAGATAGAGCTTTATCTGTAGAAAGCCAATATATTATTCACCCTCTTACAGGGGAAAATATTGAAGGCATTAATATTATTAAAGACTCTACCAACCTTATTTTACGCTTGAACGATATTGCCCGTGGTGAATTTTTTGGTCGGATTATCTATAAACGCAACGAGGTCATAGAAAATACCGACACAGAGGAAAAACGCCTCAAAATGCTTAACGCTTGGTTTGCCAAACATCAAAGACGAGTCGTTGGTTATGGTGATGAATTTTTCCTAAGTGTTTGTAAAATTCTTGGTGATTATTTTGATAAAGTAAATGAAAATGATGAAGATAATTCACATATTCGAGAACTCATTATTGAGAATAAAACACGCTTTAGCTTTATTCAACAAGCAAGAAAAGTTCGTGCATTAGAAGAAATTCACTTACGAAAATATAAAGGTGAACGATTAACCTATGTTCGTATGATGACAGAAGCTGTGGCTATTGTGAAAGAACTTCGTTTTGAACTTGTGCATTATTTTGATCATATAGCCGAAAGTGTGCTTTTTGTTATTGATGCTATTTTAAATGATAGATATTTACGTAAAAATTATATCGAAAAACAAGAAAGTACGCTTACGGAAACAGGTCTAGCTATTCGGAAAAAATATAGTAATCTTATTGTTTTACGAGATGAAATTTATGCAATAAAAAAATCACGTAAGAGTTTAGATACACAAAGTTTCTTTTAGGAACGTTGAGAAATACAAAAAATAAGACATTTAAGAAATGAAAAGATACTCATTAAAAACATATATTATACTAAAATAATTACATTTATACTTCTCCTCTAAATTAAAACTTTTTTATTAAAAGTTTTTTGTGTAAGGAAAACATTGTTTTTCCTTGTGCTTCTGTGTAGAACTTCTTATACCAAGTTTTACATTATATAATTAAAGTGTATTCGTATTTCTGCAAGACAACATAAAAAGAAAAAGGAACAAATTGTGCGCGTCTATATTGCATCTTCTTTTAAAAATATCCACGCTGTTCGATTGCTCGCAAAAACCATGCGAACAATGGGTTATACTATTTTAGACTGGACAGAAAAAGCCACGCCACCAGAAGGTTTGAATTCTGCGCAAAGACGAGAATGGATGGACACAGACCACGGCGGAGAGGTTTTCTCCTTTTGTGCAAAGGCTTGTAAAGACGCTGACTTTCTTATCTATCTAGGCACGTCAGGGCAAGATGCAGGGGTTGAAGTAGGAATTGCCTATGGATATGGTGTCCCTGTTCTTGGCATTCGTGGGCCGCTTGAGTCTCCGGGGCTTATGCTTTATGGTGCTGGAACGGTATGGGTTGAACATATTGAGCAAGCTATTCATATATTAGAAGAAATGATGGAGCATAAAAAGAACTATGATTCCACACATCGAGATGACAAAGACAAGAATCCAAATAGCTTTGAAAAAAATAATTGTTCTTCAGAAGCGTATTCAATTTTATGTAACATATTAAATAATTCTAGGATTTAACATGCAAAAGAAAGTTACAATATATCATTGGTTATTTTTAATGATGTCTATATTGTGTGAAGTTTCAGGAACTTCTATTATGAAGCTCTCACATAGTTGGGGTTTTGCATTCGGATCAGAGCTTGGGCTTGTTATTATGTGGGCTTGCTTAGGCTTTTCCTATTTTTGTCTTGCAAAAGCATCTATGGCGATACCTATTGGAGTAGCATTTGCATTATGGGACTCTATAGGACTTCTTCTTATAGTGGCCTTTTCTTTCTTTTTTCTTGGTGAAGTACTTTCTTTGAAAATAATACTAGGGCTTACTTGCGTTCTTATGGGCGGTTTTTTAGTACATCACGGCACTAGTTTGAGCGAAACAGAAGCACACTAATTTTTTCTATACCATAATAAGATTGTTTAGAATGTATAATACATACATTGAGATTTTAACCCTACATTGTTTATTGATTGTCTAAATATATCAATAAATGGAGAATATAGATTATGGAATTTATGAGAAATATGTTTTCGTTTTCTGTTTTTTTAATATTAATGTCTGCTATTCTTGATATTATTGCAAATATCCTTTTGGCAAAGTCGCAAGGTTTCAAAAATAAGAAGCTTGGTATTATTGCTTTAATGCTTGTTGCTATTGCTTTTGGGCTTCTTTCAATAGCGGTTAAAGATCTAGATTTAGCTGTTGCCTATGCCTTATGGGGATGTTTTGGTATTTTAGGAACAAGCGCTTCTGGCTGGATACTCTTGGGGCAACGTATGCGCCCTACTGCATTTCTTGGCATTGCGCTTCTTATATGTGGGATTATTTTATTGCGAATTTAATCTGTTTGCTATGTCCTTAATGTATATACAAAAAAAATTGTTACATGTCTAGAGCCTCAATTGTTTGCTTTATTTTTTTAAAAAATCAATAATGAGTATTCTTTTCACTTTAAGAAATAATTGAGCGGTATCATCTTTCTAAAAAGAGTAAATTTAGTAATACATATTTTAAATAGGTTTTAAATTGAAATCCTTTTCATCCATATTCACTTGTGAATCTGGATGTGAAGGATTTCTTTCCAATAAAGACAATCGTTTTTTTTGTTCATATCCTTAGAATAAAGTGTGTATAGTTATTTATCTAACTGTAATTTATATGTAAATATTTTTAATAATTCTATTTTAAAATACTAGATGAACCTAAGTTATCATTTTATAGGGTATATAATCACGGCTTGACTTCATCTTTTACAAAGAATACCTTTTTCAGCGAGAAAGTGTTTTTTATATTAAACAAGAGGTTTTCATGGTTATTCACATAAAAAGACATTCGATTCAATTTTTTTCAGCTATTTGCGTACTCCTGATAGCGCTTAATATGCGTGGTAGCCTTGTTTCATTGAGTCCGCTCATAGAATCCTTACGATCCATACTTGATATATCTGTGTCGCAATTTAGCATTATAAGCTCCTTGCCTCTTGTTTGTTTTGGTTTAGTTGGTATTTGTGTACCTAGGCTGAGCCGAGTTTTTTCCTCTGGTATTATTGTTTTTGTGGCGATTTTCTTGATCGTTATAGGCTGTGTTTTACGATGTGTTGCCCATTACCCCATAGTCTTTTTAGGTACTGTATTTCTAGGTTCTGGTATTGCTATTCTTAATGTGCTTCTGCCTGGGATTATTCGCGAATTGTTCAGTAATCATATTCAAAAAATGATGGGACTTTATGCTGTATGCATTGGTCTAAGCGCAACGACGGGGGCTTTTATAGCTGTTCCCCTAACGGAAGGTACAGGGCAATGGAATGCTGCGTTTATCTTTTGGGGTGTTCTAGCGGCACTTGCACTTATTTTATGGCTTATTTTACTTTCTGTACGAAAATCAATATTAGAAAAACCGAGTAAAGTTAATATCGAACGAGTTTCTCTTTTACGAAATCCACTTGCATGGATGGTCACTTTTACAATGGGCTTGCAGTCAGGCTTATTCTATACACTCGTGGCGTGGTTACCTGCTATATTAGCAGATGCTGGTTTCTCAAAACTTTACGCTGGGAATGTACTTACTTTAATTAATATTGTCAGTATTTTTTCAAGATACTTGCTTCCTTGGCTTTGTACTCGATTCTCATCGCAAAGTTGGATAGCGCCTATTTTGACTATTGGTTATGCAAGTGTTTGGATTGGTTTTGGTTTTTTCCCTAAAACATATCCCCTTTTATGGATTATTTTAGGAGGCATGGCCTCTGGTGGGACTTTAAGTTACTCCCTCTATATAATGATGGTTCGTGTGCGCTCGTATTCGCAGCTCATTAGCCTTTCTGCCATGTCTCAGGCCATTGGGTATACCATTGCTGCTGTTTGGCCATGGGTCATTGGGCAAATATATTCTATCAATGGAACATGGGATATTGCTCTGTATTGTCTTGTTGGGGTAGCGCTTTTCCAAGGGATTGCTGCTTGGTTTGCAGGAAGAAATGTATTTTTGAGTGATGAACCTACAGAAACTCCCGTTAAATAATTATCATGAATCCTTTTTTATTTATAAATAGCTATTTTACAAAAAACATATAATCAATTAGATTATTGAAATAAATTTCATTGTTTGGAGTATGGAATGAGTTCTATTATTAAAGAAGAATATGACCTTTTCGTGAGTTTAGGAAATGATTGTGCAGGGACCGTTTGCTTACGTAATGTTGAGCTACAACAAGAAGCCCTTCCGTTTGACTGGCTCTCTTCCGATTCGTTTGAGATTCGTATTGCGTTGCTAATGAACAATTTTAAAGATTTTTGTAATAAAGAAGATTTTTTAATATTGAATAAAATCCCACCCAATAATAATAAATATCAATCTTACCAAAATAATAGAACAAAACTAATCTTTCATCATGATTTTTCTAATAAGTGTAGTTTTGATGATGTTTTTGATAGTGTGAAAGAAAAATATCAACGCCGTATAACAAGGTTATACAATAAAATACACGCATCAAAGAAAGTTGTTTTTTTATGGTTCTGCCAACATAATAAAACTATAAACCAAGAAATCATTAATGCTCAGATTTTGCTTTCACGAAAATTCCCTCATCAAGAAATATCTTTTCTTATTTTAGAGAATAATGCGAATTTAGAAAATATAGAAAAAGAATCTATTACGCCCTATGCTGTGAAATATTCTTATCATATGTTTGACGAGCCTCAAAACCATACACTCTTTTATCGTTTAACAGGTAATCTGATGTCTCAACTTGGTATTTTTAATAGGTACGCACTACGTACTCAAAACTAGGTTTTTTATCTGTTTTTATTGCAACGTATTCTCATTGTGAATTCTGTGCCCTGGTGCTAGAAATTTACACCGTCAAATGTATAAAGCCACCCCGAAAATACTTAATCACTAAGCGTCGGAAGAATTGACTAAACCTTGATTGCCCCTTTCTTTGGTTAAGACCCCCTTTTTCATACTTTGTCAAAAAAAAGACGCAAAAAAGGCTTAGTCAATGACTAAGCCAAAATTTGTGGTGCCTGGGGACAGGATTGAACTGCCGACACGAGGATTTTCAGTCCTCTGCTCTACCGACTGAGCTACCCAGGCAACGAAGATAGTTATAAATGATTTGAAAAAAAAAGCAAGCGTTTTTTCAAAGTTTTTTCAATATTTTTCCATTTATATTTTTTCTTTTTTAATCTCAAGTATTTGTGTGAATATTTTCTTTGGTATTATAAAAGTTATATGTATGTGTTTTGAACTGTTCTCTTGTATGATGATGAAGAACATGGGAAAAATACAGAAAAACGACAAAGATCTTTTTTCTAGAGAACACTAAGGTGATCAATATTATCATATAAGATTGCTGTGCTGTCACAAATTTTAAGAGCTAATTTTTCAAGCAAACTTCACATAAAAACTTGTCTTGCCCTCTTGTTTGATAAGGATAAATCTGTTTTGTTTCCCATTGTAATTCATCAGAATTGTATCTATCTGCGTGTAATTCTTCCAAAGTTAAAAAGATAATAGAACCTCTTTGAGTGTTTTCTTCTTTATTTTCTTTGCGAAGATAAGGCGCAACAAAGGGAAGCATTTTCTCAAAAGGCATAAATGCACGACTTAGAATAAGGTCTGCGTATATGCCTTTTTCCTTTTTCTTATCCATAAAGTCTTCTGCTTTACCATGGAATACAAATGTTTCTGGTAATCTTAAGGAGGCAAGGGCTGTGTTTAGAAAGAAGCAACGCTTTTGCCTTACTTCAATCATTGTGTACACGCCTAATTGCCATAAAATGCGAAGAGGAATACCTGGAATACCTGCGCCTGCGCCTAAATCCCAAATTTCGAATGAAGGAGCATCTATACTGAGAAGAGGATTAGCGGGGAAAACATCTGTATTACTCTGAAAAGTATATTTTTTCTTTGAGATTACCGGCTTATCAGTATCAAATAAAGCGTCTTTTTTAATGCGTGGATTTTCTTCAAGATATTTTGCTAAGTGCATACTATCCATAATAAGGTCAGAAAGAACGTCTTGCCAGAATTTCTTACCAACCAAATTCATCGACTGGTTCCATTTTTGCAAGAGAAAAAGATAGTCTGTTACGTGTTGTATTTGCTGAGTGCTGAGAATAAAACCAGCGCCAGAGCACATTTCACCCAAGTTTTGTATGTTGAGTGTACGCGTTGCATGATGAATTTTTTTACTTTTTTTAGTACCTGTTTTCATGGATTCAATAGGAGTATATGTTGAGCTCATGTCAGCTTCTTCTTCTTGAATTTTCAGCATGTCTGTTTTTTTATTCATGGTTAAAACCTCTTTGAAATTGTTTGTTTTGGAACGTATCCAATAAGAAAATAAAAGCATGCACGACTAAGTGTGCATCATTATTTTAAATACGTGTCATTGTATATTTATCTCTTGTTTGCATCAGCAGAGGTTTCTTTAGGATGATTCCCTAGAAAATTCTTGAAAAGTTTGTATTATAAACTCCATACATTTAGCGTGTTCTTCTTTACCATTCCCCGTGATTTCAAGGGGAGCACTGAAGCGAAAACGTACGGGAATGTTTGGAGAAATACATCCAAAGTTTTTCGTGATTTTATTGATTCCCCAAGCGTCTGTTTTGAGCGCTAATGGAATAATGGGTACACCCGCCTTTTTAGCTAATTTAACACCAAGTGAACTAAAGTCACTTGCATTCACATCAGAAAAGCGAGTGCCTTGTGGAAAAAGAATGATGGAGCGTCCACTTTCTAAAATTCTTTTCCCCGTTTCAAGCACGTTTGCCAAGTCTTTACGTGGATCTGTCCTTGTGAGAGCTATAGGGTCTCTTGTGCGTAAAACAGCTCCAAGCCATGGATATTTCAAAAGAGAGTCCTTAACAATAAAAGTGACGTCTTTGGTTGGTTGAATCATACTTGGTAAAAGAAAAGTTTCAAGGGTGCTCATGTGATTTGAAATAAATATGCAAGGTTTATCAAGATTCTCTACATGTTCATAGCCTTCAACCATAATATCAGTTCCAACACTTTCCAAGGCTTGTCCGATGAGATAGCTATCTTTGACCCAATCGCTTGCGTCATATTTTCCCTTTCTAACTACCATGGCGGCACTTGTTACGATTTTAAACGCTTTACAATAAAATTGAAAGTTAGGAAAACAAGCCTTTTTTGTGTATTTTTCATTATAGTTTCTAGCGTAATGATTTATATATTGCATATCAATGTCCTATTTATTAAAGTGGTACTTTAAGTTTTACCTTGAAAGGTATAGATACCATAGTTGATACTCGTTTTCTAATAGATACGAAATAAAGAAAAGTTAAAAACAATTATTTATTTCGTGTTCGTGTCAAGCGTTTCCAATTATTGAAAAGACGCAGTTCATCGCCTTCTGGTTTTGCGTGATAAAACTCACGATTTTCAACAGAATCTGGAAAATAATCTTGTTCTACATAAGACCCTGGAAAACTGTGAGGGTATTTGTAGCCTTGGCCATATCCCCATTCTTTTTGTAATTTTGTGGATGCATTTCTGAGGTGCATGGGAACAGGTTGAGCTCCTTGGCTTTTCACCTCTTTGAATGCCATGTGATAAGCATTATAGGTACTGTTGCTCTTTGGTGCAAGTGCTAAATAAACAACGGTTTGCGCAAGAGGAATAAAACCTTCAGGCATGCCTATAAACTCAACCGCCTGCTGACATGATACCGCTACAGATAAAGCCTGTGAATCTCCAAGGCCAATATCTTCTGATGCGGAAATAATAAGCCTGCGTGTTATAAAACGAGGGTCTTCGCCTCCTTCTAATAAACATGCAAGATAATAAAGTGCAGCGTCTGGGTCACTTCCTCGGATAGATTTTATGAGTGCAGAGGCAAGCTCGTAGTGACTGTCACCGTCTTTATCATGTCTACCAATGATTTCAGGCATGGAACTGCTCACAGTACCAAGGTCTCTTTTTTCAGCTGGTAAGGCGAAAACGTATTCTAAAAGGTTGAGCATGGTTCTTGCGTCACCATGTGCAATCGTTGTTAGAAAATCAATCACGTCATTTTCTAAATGCTCTTCTTTTGTACTACAAACATTAGTAGCAAGGATTTTTAAATTTTCACGTAAAAGAGGTTTTAAACGCAAAACATGTAGACGAGAAAGCAACTGTTTTGTAACACTAAAAGAGGGGTTCTCTGTAGTTGTTGCTATCATGGTGATTTCACCTGTTTCAAGAATGGGCAAGAAAAAGTCCTGCTGAGACTTTGAAAAACGATGAAGTTCATCAAGCACAAGTATCTCAACACCTTGCAGTTGTTTGCGTAACTGTTGCAAACCCACTTCTGGTGCGCTGAGCCTCAGTATATGCTTGCTATGGTGTTTTGCTAAAAGCAAGGCAAGGCTTGATTTTCCACAGCCTGGAGGGCCAAAAAGCAAAAGACTTGGCATTCTTTTTGAGTTGTAAAGTGTTTCAATTCTTTCTTTGAGATGTTCTTGCCCCACAAAATCATTTATATCTTTTGGGCGAAAATCTTCGGGCAAGGGGCGAATCATTGGTTTGCCTGTTTCTTCCACCAATGTAAGCCTAATGCCATGAGTGCTGCTGTTTCCCATCTTAAGATTCTATCTCCCATGCTCAATGTTTTAAATCCATTTTTTATAAAAAGATCAACTTCTTTTTCCGTAAATCCACCCTCAGGACCAACAACACAAATAGTATCTCCGATGTTTCCAAGGTGGTCTACGCTCATAAACTCTTCATGCATAAAACCTTTTTCCACCAAAAGTTGCTTGTGGTCAAAGTTTTTTGTCGCTTCAATAATTTCTTTTGCCCCGTTTGGCATGCTTGCAAGCTGAGGAATAAAAGGATTGTGGCACTGTTTAGCCCCTGCTATGAGTTGCTCTTGCCACGTGTTTTTTACTTCTTGCGCAAGGGGAAATTGACTTCTTTCTGCTTGCCAAAACCAAAGGGCATGTGCTTCAAGCTCAACGCATTTTTCTAAAATAAAACCTCGTCTTGCGGCTTTCCCCCAGCCTGCTGCTAGGGTAATACGAGAAAGAGGTTTTTCGTGTATTTCTGTATGAATTATTTCTAAGATAGTTTCATTTTTTTTTATTTCATTAATGAGGCAGGTGGCTTCCCGTCCCTCCCCATCGAGTACACAAACTTTTTCATTTATTTTTAAGCGCAATACCTTCGATAAATGATGTGATTCCGCTGTGTTAAGTGTGAGTAAAGGAGAAGTCCAACATTTTGGCTCTACATAAAAAGCATTCATACAGTGTCCATCATAAGGTGTTATTTAAATTATTGAGAGGTATTTTTTCTTAAAGTACTATAGGATAGCTCTAAGTTTCAGTCAACACAAAGCCTTTAGTCTCTTTTTTATCCTTATATAGGCATTTTCAATGTAGACAATTTATAAGTTATCGTGTAATTTTTCGTGAGTGTATTTTTATACACCTTGTTGTTACCTATATACGTCGTTGTTTTTGATGATTACGTACATAGCTTCATTAATTTTTTCTACTGATAAACAGTATGGAGTTAAGATGAAAAAGATTGTATCTTCTTTATTACTTTGCCTTGCCGCATTTACAGGGCAAGCTTACGCTAATGATAAAACTCTTGTTATTGCTACAAATCCAACTTGGCCTCCTATGCAAATGGTAGATTTGGATAAAAATATTGTTGGCTATGAAGTGGATCTTATGAAAGCTATCGCCGCTGAAAGTGGCTATAAAGTAGAGTTCATGAATACCGCATGGGATGGTATTTTTGCTACTTTAGAATCTAAAAACAGTGACATTGTTGCTTCTTGTGTGACAATTACGGACGCACGTAAAAAGCGCTATCTTTTTTCTGAACCAACCTATGGTTTTGTACAAGCGCTTGTTGTTCCTGAAGAGAGCACCATTGCTGGACCAAAAGATTTGAAAGGAAAACGCATTGGTGTACAAATTGGTACAACGGCAATAATAGCACTTAATAAAATTGATAAAGATCTTGACATCGCAACTTATGACGATGTTGGCCTTGCTCTTGAAGACCTTGCCAACGGACGTGTTGATGCTGTTATGTGTGATGATCCAGTCGCTCTTTACTATGCTGGTAGAAAAGAAGGCTATAGTGACAAAATGAAAGTTGCTTTCATGATGGAAGAAAAAGAATATATTGGTTTTGTTATGCTTAAGGAAAATCAAGCGCTTATGGAAGAATTAAACGCTGGATATAAGAAGATTTTAGAAAATGGTAAAGAAAAAGAAATTAATGAAAAATGGTTTGGTGCAAAATAAATTGCATTAAATGATTTTAGAGAGTGAATAACTTTCTCTTTGAAAGATATAATAAAAGGCAGTATTCAATAATACTGCCTTTTATTATATCTTTATCTTTTAAACAAATACCCGTAAAGTTTATGCAAATGAAAAAGAGAAGCGCTTCTCTTATGTGCATTCTAATAAGTAGAATGTACGAATATACTGATACATATTGAATATCTAAGAAAAAAATTATTTTGGTTCATCGTGATCAGTAAGCAAACAACTCGTTAGTAAATGCACAACATGGGGCATGGTCGGGGTTGGAATTGTGAGGTCCTGTGTTTCTGGATAAAAAATAGGATAGCTACGTAAAAATTCGATACTAGCGTTAACAACCATAAAAGCAGAAAGTCTCGCATGTGAAGGGTCTTTGTATGAAGTTGCCTTGTCAATCGCCTTTTCTAAAGAGGTGACCAAGGGGAGAAACACCGTTTTATATGTAATATTTGAATCGTCGGATTTATCTTGTAAATCACGAAGGAGAAGGAGGGCATGCCCTGCCAGTTGTTCCAAGCCAACTAATTGTAAGGAAAGGTTTTCAATGCTTTTTTTTATGATTTCGTAAAGTTCTTTTTTTGAAAGATTCTCATCACTGGTAGATTTATCGAGGGAGAGAATGGTGGGGTTAATAAGCTCATTCAAACGATTTTTTACACGTGTCATTGCAATAGAATAAAGCCCTAATTTACCTCCAAAATGGAAGGTGATAAGCCCTAAATTACATTGTGCTGCTTCAGCAAGAGCCCTTGTGTTTGTGCCGTCATACCCTCTTTGTCCAAAAAGTCGAATGGCTTCAATAATGAGGCGTTCTCTTGTGGCTTCACCTTTTAGCTTGCGTCGATCTATTTTGGGCTGATTCTTTGAAGCTTGAGAGTTCATAGGCACATCCTAAATATTATAGTTATAATAGTTAAAAAAAATAACATCTCACATGACTGCTATCATCATAATATTATTTGATAATAACGTGTTCTTTATAATTAGTCAAACACGTATACTAAAGAGCTTAAAGAATAAATGAGGTAAAACTCTTATATTGTCTTGCTAATATAAAATCTGATTGTTATGTTAGACTTTCTATTTTTAAAATAAAGAAAAAAGGAATATATAATATGGAAACAAATCAAAAAGCAGTAGAGTTATGGAATTTGATAAAAAACGCAAAACACTGTGTTGTGCTTACGGGCGCAGGGATTTCAACCCTGTCAGGTATTCCTGATTTTAGGGGTGTTGGTGGTTTATATAATCGAAAAGATATCGATGCGAATAGACTTTTTGATATAGGCGCTTTTCGTAAAGATCCTTCCTATTATTATATTCACTCTCGCGATTTTTTATATGAAAAAGCAGCAAGACCTAATATCGTTCATGATGTTCTAGCGAAAATGGAAGGAAAATACATAAAAGCTATTATCACTCAAAACGTAGATATTCTTCATCAAAAGGCAGGATCAAAAGAGGTTTTTGAACTTCACGGCTCCCCTCTTGTTCATACGTGCTTGTCTTGTCGTAAAGAATACGCTTTTGACGATGTACTTGCCATGCTTGAAAAAGAACAAGTTCCACATTGTGTTGAATGTCAAGGCGTTATAAAACCTAATATTGTGTTTTTCGGCGAGCAACTTCCAACATATGCTTTGTCGATGGCAGAACAACATGCGCAAAAAGCAGATTTGATGCTTATATTAGGAACAAGCCTCACGGTACACCCTGCTGCCGATGTTCCAAGGATAGCCCTTCAAAATGGTGCAAAAGTGGCTATTGTCAACGCTTCTGCGACATCTCTTGATTCTCACGCATGCTTTCATGCTGATGATTTAGGTGAAATTTTTGAGAGCCTCGATAAACAAATTATTTAATGTTTTTAAATTATTTCAATCCGAGGGAGAGAGTATGTATACTTTCTCTCTTTTTTTTGCTATGTTTACTTATAATTATTTGTCATGTATTTATTTGATATAAATGTATGCATTTTTCTTCTTTTTTAATATATTAAGTAATAAATACGAATACTGTTGGAGTAAAAATGAGGCCTTATCTAAAATGGGTGATTCTTATCATAATGATAGTTTCTGCCTACTATACATATACTTTTCTTAAGAGTGACCCCAATATGGAGGTCCATTATATTACAGAGAAAGCCTTTCTTGGCTCTATTGTAAAACGTGTGAATGCCACGGGGCAAATACGCCCTCTTAATCTGATTGATATTGGAGCGCAAGTTTCTGGGCAGATAAAAAAAATTCATATCAAATTAGGCCAATTTGTTAAAAAAGGCGATGCTTTGGTGGAAATTGATTCCTCAACTCGTCAAAACGACCTGCAAACATCAAAACTCAAACTCAATTCCTACAAAGCACAGCTCCTTGCCACGCAAACTGCTCTAAAAACTGTGCAGCTGCGGTATACTCGTGAAAGTCGCCTTAGAAAAGAAAACGCAAGCTCTAAAGAAGCTTTTGAACTTGTTGCAAATGAACTCGCTACAGCAAGAGCAGCGGTTGCAGAAATGGAAGCGTTAATCCTTCAAGCAAAACTTGCCGTTGAAAACGCACAAACTGACCTTGATTATACACATATTTCTGCACCTAAAAGCGGTATCGTGGTTGCTGTTGTTGTAGAAGAAGGGCAAACAGTTAATGCTGTTCAAACCGCTCCTACCCTGCTACAAATTGTGGATTTATCCTTTATGGAAATCAAGATTGAAATTTCTGAAGGTGATATCACAAAAGTAAAACCAGGTATGGATGTTGAATTTAACATTTTATCTGAACCTACTAGAATCTATAATACAAAACTTGTTAATATTGATCCTGCCTACACAATTATGAGTAATGGTGCCTATTCTAAAAGCAGCAGCTCAACAGAAGCTGTTTATTATTACGCCAATGCCCTGATTGAAAACACGGATGAACTTTTACGCATAGGTATGACGGTGCAAAGTTCTATTCTTATAGCTGCGGCAAAAAACGTTGTTCTTGCCCCTAGCTTAGCTATTGAAAAAATTAATGATAAGAGCTTTATCCGAGTACTTGAAGAGAATGACACTATTAAAAGTTATGAAGTCGTTACAGGTCTCAGTGATGGTATTTACACAGAAATTAAAGACGGTATACCCGCAGGTAAAGAAATTATTATTTCTCAAATGACACTTGGCGAAATATCCAAAGCGACAGATCAAGTTCCTAAACGTTTTAAACGTAATTCTATAGGCAGGTAAAAAATGCCTAATATCATAGAAGTCCATAATATTAATAAAATTTATGGACAAGGTGAAAATAGTATTCGTGTTCTTAAAGATGTGAGCCTTAAAATTAAACGGGGGGATTTTGTTGCTATAACTGGTCAATCTGGTTCTGGTAAATCAACCCTCATGAATATTTTAGGATGTTTAGATAAACCAAGCTCGGGTTATTATGCTATTGATGGCCACGATACTAAGAACTTATCCCCAAATGCGCTTGCAAAACTTCGGGGTGAAAAAATTGGTTTTATTTTTCAACGCTATAATTTAATGAATGCATTATCTGCTCTTGATAATGTATGCTTGCCTGCCATTTATGCGGGTATTTCTCCCTTTCAACGTAAGCACAGAGCGCAAGAAATACTTGAAACACTAGGTCTTAAAGGCAAAATAAAGAATAAGCCAACCGAGCTTTCGGGTGGACAGCAACAACGTGTGAGTATTGCAAGGGCCCTCATGAATGGGGGCGAAGCTATTTTAGCCGATGAGCCAACGGGAGCGCTTGACTCTAAAAGTGGCGTGAATGTTATGCAAATATTATTAGACTTGCATGCAAAAGGGCATACTATTATTGTTGTTACACATGATCCGCATGTTGCAAGTTATGCAAAGCGGGTTATTGAAATTAAAGATGGTCAAATTCTTTCCGACACAAGAAACGGTGAGTTCAAAACCATTGAGGCTGAAATTCTTAAGAAAAATAAACGAACCCCTTTTCTTTATCAACGAGATCAACTGATTGAATCCTTAAAAATGTCTGTGCAAGCGATTTATGCGCATAAGCTAAGGTCAATACTAACAATGCTTGGCATTATCATTGGTATAGCTTCTGTTATCAGTGTGGTGGCGCTTGGCAATGGTTCACAAGCACAAATATTAGAAAATATTACAGCCATGGGCACAAGTACTATTGATATTAGGCCCGGTAAAGGCTTTGGTGACAGAACAGCACGCACCATTAAAACGCTTGTAGTTGATGATGCAAATGCGCTTGCTAGTCAAAGCTACATTGAAAGTGTGAGCCCTATTTCAAGTTCTTCAGGTAATGTTATTTATAAAAACCTCTCCTCAAAGGCGCTACTTCTTGGTACAGGCGAACACTATTTTGATGTTCGTGGGCTAACTATGGCTGTGGGGAGATTGTACACGAAAGAGGAAGTGCTAAACGGTGATCCTCTTATTGTTATCGATAAACCTATGTATGACGAGTTTTTCCCAAACGGTGAAAACCCCATAGGGGAGCTTATTTTGTTTAATAGGCAACCTCTTACGATTATTGGTATTGCTGCAAAATCAGCAAGGGATAATTCTGATACTTTGAGGATTTACGCGCCCTATACTGTTGTTATGAACCGCATTACAGGCTCAAGAAATATTACGTCCATTACGGTAAAAATCACCGATGATATTCCCCCTGCGATGGCAGAAAAAAACCTAACCAGTTTAATCACGTCACGTCATGGAACAAAAGATTTTTATACTCTCAATTTTGATTCGATTCGACAAAATGTTAAAGCCGCTTCAGCAACCATGACTTTGCTTATATCTGGCATTGCTTTTATTTCTTTAGTTGTGGGTGGTATTGGCGTTATGAATATTATGCTTGTTTCTGTTACTGAGCGCACAAAAGAAATTGGTATTCGCATGGCAATTGGCGCAAGACCTTATAATATACTACAACAATTTCTCATTGAAGCTATTCTTATTTGTATTATTGGCGGAGTTATTGGGGTTGGTTTAGCCTATGGAATTGGTTTAATTATGGAAAAATTTGCTCCCGATGTGGCTATGCTTTTTTCCATGAATTCCGTAATTTTGGCCATGACATGTTCCACCGTGGTGGGAGTTTTATTTGGCTTTATGCCTGCTCGAAATGCAGCACTTTTAAATCCCATCGATGCGCTAAGTCGGGAATAGATTTCAAGAGCAAGCGATAGAAGTAATTCTCTGAAATAAACACTTTGCATGTTTGTTTAGAGTGAATGCATGTATATAAAAAAAGATTATTGTTGTCTGTGACGGAACATGGGAATGACTGTGAGTAAAACCACAGAGACAATAACGATGACAATTCCAATAATTACATGAGCATTGACGGCTTCATGGAAAACAATAATCCCTACAACCACAGCGGTGATAGGTTCCATTGCTCCTAATATAGAGCTTAGCACGGAGCCAATTTTTACGATAGCAGACATAAGAAGTATATTAGCCATAACAGCGGTGACAAGCCCTGATGACGCAAGCATGAACCAGTCATAACTAGATCGTGGCAGCATAAAAGTATCGGTACTAAACGCATACATACCAGCTAGACTGGTAGACACGATAAATAAATAAAAAGAAAGAATTTCTTTAGAGACATTATCAACTTGAATTTTATAAAGCCCCATTATATAAAACGCATACGCAATGCCTGCGAAGGTGCTTAGAAAAATGCCTGTAATATCTACGTGCTCCATGTTGTCAAAAAAACCAGATAAAAGAGCAACTCCCCCACAGGTTATTAGGCTAAAAACAACTTTATAAGGTTCTAATCTTTCCTTCAAAAAGAAGATGGCGAGTATCATCACAAATATAGGGTTTGTGAAGAAAATAGTAGTCACGATTCCACTTGGCATATAGGTAAGGGCAGAAAAAAGACCTAAGGCTGCGACATAATAGGTGAAAGCAATTACTGAAATAGACACAAGGTTTTTGAATGAAATTCGTATATTTTGTTTTTTAACAAGTGCTATAAGCATCATTATGAGCGTTGCAAAAAGAAAACGAAAGAAAATAGATGATTCTGTCGTAAACCCCGTATTGTACAAGGGTAAAAAGAAAAATGGAATTAGTCCAAAAAGTCCAGCAGACAAAAGGGCCTCTAAGACACCCGCACATTTTCTATTAATAGTCATGATTATACCTTATTACACCTTTTTTCAATTATAATTTAATAATATAGAAGAATGATATTTGGGTCAAGAAAAGACATACAATTTTTTATTTTCCTTTTTAAAAAAGTTCACATTTTTAAATTTTTGAAAATTAAATCCCTGTAAAAAATAATAAGTCATTCCAATTTGAGAGAAGTTGCTTTCTCTTTGCGTAATTACTCGTTATGCTTGTAAGCGTAAACAGGTACGCCGCCCGTCGGGGGTGACGGAAACCTCATATATTAGTGTTTACACAAAACACATATGTGGGGGCTTGGGGGAGTTCAACTCCCCCAAAAAAAGTAAACTTAAATCCCAGTAAAAAATAATAAGAAAGTGTTCTTATACCTTGAGAAAAAAATGGATTTAAGCTATCTTATTTTTGCTTATTTAAATAAGCTATGTTTATAAAAATTTGTTTATGTTTAAAATGTTAGAAAGAGGTTATATATGAACGCTCTCACCCCTCGTGAAATTGTTATTGAATTAGATAAATATATAGTTGGTCAAGAACAGGCTAAACGTATGGTTGCTATTGCTGTGCGAAATCGCTGGCGTAGACAAAAGCTTGAGCCTCTTATGCGTGATGAGATTGCGCCTAAAAACATTATACTTATGGGGCCTACTGGCGTTGGAAAAACGGAAATAGCAAGAAGACTTGCAAAGCTTACGGGCGCTCCCTTTATAAAAGTAGAAGCAACAAAGTACACTGAAGTTGGCTATGTTGGGCGTGATGTAGAATCCATGATTCGTGATTTACTTGATATTTCTATTAAACTTATTCGTGATGAAGAAGCAAGTTCTGTTAAAGAACAGGCAGAAAAAGCCGCCGAAGAAAGATTATTAGAATTATTATTGCCCACAAGTCCAAGTGAAGGCAGCCGTGAATCCACAAGGGATAAGCTGCGTAATTTGTGGAAATTAGGACACCTTGATACTCATGAAGTAGAGCTTGAAGTTAAAGAAAGTGGACCACAAATTGATATGTTTGGTATGCCTGGCATGGATCAATTTGGGGATCAAATAAAAACCATGATGGGGAGACTGAACCCCCCTAAAAATAATCGAAAACGCTTAAAAACAAGAGCTGCCTTTGATATTCTTTTGCAACAAGAATCAGATAAACTGATTGATGAAGACAAAATGCTTGAAAAAGCAAAAGAACGGGTTGAACAAAGCGGTATTGTGTTTATTGACGAAATTGATAAGGTCGCTACATCGGGGAGTTCTCAACGTAATTCTGATGTATCGAGAGAAGGTGTTCAGCGAGATTTGCTTCCTATTGTTGAAGGCAGTACGGTTAATACGAAATATGGCATGGTGAAAACCGATCATATTTTGTTTATCGCTGCGGGTGCCTTTCACTTTAGTAAACCGTCAGATCTTATCCCTGAATTACAAGGGCGTTTTCCTTTACGAGTTGAGCTGCAAGCTCTTGGTAAAGAAGAATTTTATCGTATTTTGACAGAACCTGATAATTCTCTTGAAAAACAATATATGGCACTCCTTGAAACTGAAAACGTGAGTTTATCTTTTACGGAAGCAGGACTTCGTGAAGTGGCATCGTTCGCAGAAGAAACAAACGCTCGGAGTGAAAATATTGGAGCCCGTCGTTTGTATACAATTTTAGAAAAAATATTAGCAGATATTTCTTTTGAAGCACCTGAACGAGAGTACCAAAAAATTGTTATCGATACCGATTATGTGAATGAACATTTAGAAGATGTACGTGCTGATGCGGATTTAAGTCAGTATATTTTATAATATTTTTATGAGGGATAGCTTCGTGTTATCTCTTTTTTATAAGTGAGGCTAAAATGGAACAAGGCGATATTATTGAAGTAGTGCTACATGGTATGAGCCATGATGGTAGAGCGGTTGGACGTTTAGATAGTGGAATTACTGTATTTGTTCAAGGTGGACTTATAGGACAAACCGTAGAAGCGGAAGTTGTTTCTGTGAAAAAGCGTATGATAGAAGCGATTTTTTCTGATCTTATTAAGAAATCACCTTTTGAAGTAGAGCCTTATTGTGAGCATGCCCTTGAGTGTGGCGGCTGTCCTTGGATGCCTCTTTCTTACGACAAGCAGTTAGAAGAAAAAACAGCTCTTGTCCGTAATGCCCTTATTCGTATAGGACATTTCAAGGAATTTGAAGATAAATGGGATTATAAACTTTTGCCTATTTTATCTCCTATGGATTTAATGCATTACCATGAAGAAACAAAAGAAAAAGTACTCACAGGTTATCGCAATAAAATGGAATTTGCCTTTGGTGTGGAAACGTTGAATCCTCTTTTTGCAAGAGCTTCAGTCACAACAAGAGTAGGTTTGAAAAAACGTGCTTCCCATGATATCATTGATGTCACATCTTGTAAATTGCAAAAACCTATTAGTATGGGCATCTTAGAAGCAGTTCAAGCTTATTGTAAGCATAAAGAATTTGCATTTTTGCGATATCTTGTCATCAGAACTCCAAGCACAGGAAGAGTCACTGTTGAGCTTATTACATGGCCTTTAGCGCAAAGCAAAAGCCATGCTGAAATTGAGTCAAATTGTGTTTTAGACCTTGCAAAAACAGTGCTTGCCATAACTGGCGTGGACGGTTTTTTACATAGCGTGCGTGCGGATAAAGCCGATGTTGCCTATGGCGAACGTATTATGCGTGAATGGGGCGAAACTGAGTTGACTGAAAATATCAAACTCAATGTTTTTGAAAAGGCTCGTTCCTTTGCTCTTGGAAATAAAGCCTTTTTTCAAGTGAATACAGCTATGACAGAATTGCTTTATTCGGTTATCTATTCCTTTGCATCTCATGTACTTAGAGAAAAAAATAATAAGATATGGGATATTTATTGTGGCGTTGGTTCTATAGCACTCAGCCTTTCCTCACTTGCTGTGAGCAATAAAGCGAATGTGCCTGCCATTGGTACCCTTAATAAGAAAGTCCTTGATAAAGTCTGCGACATGAAAGATGACAAGAAGAAACAAGATAAAAATCCATACCCTTTCCTTTTTGGTATCGAGAATGTTTCCTCTGCTATTGCTTTAGCTAAAAGAAATGCAGGAAGCTGTGAATTTGCTGTATTTGAAACAGCGCAATCAAAGTATCTTGGGCAATATTTCAAAAAATACGGCGCACCAGATCTTATTGTGCTTGATCCTCCTCGTGCAGGACTCGACGATAAAACAGCAGAAGCTTTACTTAAAAATGTTGTTCCTTATTGTATTCTCGTTTCTTGTAACCCAACAACACTCGCACGTGATTTAGAAATTCTTTCTGATAAATATAAAATATGTGCTGTGCAACCTGTTGATTTGTTTCCACATACTTCTCATGTTGAAACAGTGGTTTTACTTTCTCAAAAATAAAACGAAAGGGGAAACGGAAGCTTTGTCGAATAACAAGGTCATGTTTCCCCTATTTTTTTAAACCATATACAAATAAACCATATACAAAATTTTTCTCATGAAAGTTTAGGAGTGCATATGCTTTTAGGTTCTCATACTCACGACGAATTTATGGATCTTGCCACCACGTTTCATGGCTACCCTGCTCCTGGTATTATTATCGGTGCATACATGACGGAATTTGCAAAAGAACATGTCAAGCCAATGCTAGAGGATCATGGTCTTTATAATGCCATTAGTGAAACAGGGCAATGCTTACCTGATGCAATTCAAATGCTCACCCCTTGTACAGTAGGAAATAGCTGGCTTAAAATCTGCGATAATGGTCGCTACGCTATGAGCTTATTCAATAAGTATAATGGCGCAGGCGTTCGAGTTTATTTAGATATTAATAAACTTGATGCGTATCCCACCATTAAAGAATGGCTTATGAAGTTACGCCCAAAAAGAGAACAAAACACCGCACTTTTGCAAGAAGAAATTCGTCAAGCAAAAACAGCGATTTTGAGCGTTCAAGAAATCCAAGCTAAAGATGAATTTTTTGGAAAACATGGTAAGGGCGGAATCGCAACATGTGCTTTATGTGGTGAGCCTATTCCAAGTCGAAATGGTCTTATTTGTGACGCTTGTAATGGAAATACGCCTTATGTCAGCGTTGACGAAGAAGCCCCAAAACTTCGCTCTGTCCCACTTGAAGATGCTATTGGTAGAAAAGCCCTGCATGATATGACACGCATCGCCCCAAAAGAATTTAAAGGTGTGCAGGTAAAAGCTGGGCAAGTTATTAGCATTGGCGATATGTGTGATTTGCAACGTATTGGAAAGAATAATATTTATCTTGCCGATGATTCTGATGATATTGCCGATTCTGCCACAATTGACAATCCAAATATGGCAAGCACAAACACTCTTTCAAACACAAACTCAAGCACAAACTTAGAAAGAAGCGCATACCACAATGTTGCCTATACAAGCACAAGCTCTCAAGCGATGCATGAGAATGATTGCGCAGCACGTATGGCGTGTTTACTTGGTGGTAAAAACGTAAAAGCTGTCGACCAAATCAGAGAAGGAAAAATTTCCTTTGTAGCTGAGAACGATGGGCTTTTATGGCTTGATGAAAAACGCCTTACGGACTTTAACCGCCTAGGAAGCATGGTTGCGGTTACTCGTAAGCAAGCTACTCTTGTAAAGAAAGGCGAAATAGTAGCTTCCGCTCGTGCTATTCCTCTTTATATAACTAAGCAGCAATGGCTTAGAGGCGAAAATATTTTACGTAAAGCACCACTTTTTTCTGTGCTACCTTTATCTGCCACAAAAGTGGGTATTCTCATTACAGGGTCGGAAGTTTTTAATGGTATTATTGAGGATCGTTTCGAGCCAATCATTAAAGAAAAGCTTGAACAATATTCCTGTGAGCTAGTAGAAACAGTCATCGTACCAGATGATAAAGAAGAAATCACTCGAAAGGTAAATGCGCTTCGTGACAAAGGGGTAAACCTTATTATCACAACCGCTGGGCTTTCTGTTGACCCTGATGATGTTACTCGAAAAGCTTTGCTTGATGCTGGCTTAGAAAATATTTTATATGGTATGCCAATTTTACCTGGAAGTATGAGCCTTGTGGGAGATTTTCCAGCCTCCCAAGATAAAGCTTTCTGTAAAGTTATTGGAGTTCCTGCCTGTGCCCTTTTCCATAAAGTAACGGCGTTCGATATGCTTTTACCACTTACTTTAAGCAATGCTCCTGTTGATAGAGAGTTTTTTGCACTCCGAAGTAATGGTGGACTTTGTGAAAATTGCAAGACATGCACCTATCCTAAATGTCGTTTTGCGGTTTAGTTTTTTTATGCCAATCCGTTTTTAGAAAGGCCGCTCGCTTTATGAGAGCCTCTTATAAAAAGCTTGCTCCTAAAAGCGGATTGACATGTTTTTATATCTTCCATTTTATAAGTAAGGAGACAATCTATGCAAAAAAAGCTTAGTTTGGTCTTATTAGTTGGTGGAAAAAGTTCAAGAATGAGGCAAGATAAAAGCGCATTAAAGCTTTCTGTCTTGTCCCATAACATATCGAGTGATGATATCTTAGCGAATAGCGACGCCTTATCTTGCAATGAAGTACTATCTAATCATACTTCGTTTGAGGACGAGTTCTCTAGTCATCACGCCTTATCCCAAAATATATCAAATAAATCTACCATATCGTCTACCCAACATACACGTTCTTCTTGTGAAAATAAAAAACTTCTTAATATTGCTGAAGATAAAGAGTTTTTTGCACACGCACTTTTTCTTTTATATTCTCTTTCAAAAGCAAATCCTCACATCGCTACAGAAATCAAAGTAAGCTGCCGAGCAAATCAATACGAGTTTATGAAAAACCGTGTTGATAAACTACAAGCATATGAAATGCAAAGCAATATAGAGAATCTGAATGATGTTAATTTTGAATTAATACTCGATGATGGTCTTGGCGTTTGTGAAGCTATTTCTCTGTGCCTAGAAAAAACTCAATCCGCCTGTTTGTTTATTCCCTGCGACGTTCCCTTTTTAACTCTGCAACTCTTGCAAGAGCTTATAGACGCATGGGATAAAGATGTAAGTTCTAAAAACATTACATTTCATGATGCATACGCCAGCTATGTTTTTATCGATGAGAATCAAAAAAAACAAAGTCTTATTGCCATATACACGCAAAAAGCACTCCCCTATTTAACGGCAAGCCTTCCCAAAAAAATTCCTTTGCAAAAAATGTTGCCCGAAGAGCTGAGTAAATTACTTCCCTATACTGCCGCCCAAGAAATTTTCTTTCAAAACATGAATACAATAAAAGACCTTGATTCTGCAAAATCTCATGTTCTGCAAGCATCAAAGCCTTTTATTAAAAGCTAACTCATTTTATTTATGAGCGCTGTATTATTTTCTAGGAAAGGATTTTTCTTATAAAAGATAATATTCTTTCATTGCTCTAATTCGTTTCCATGATTCTTCAATACGTTCTTCGGAAATTTTGCCTTCAGCAATAAGTTCCATAATATGATTGTAAATTTTATTCGGCAAATCAGGATCGTATTTAAGATTATTACCAAAAAGAAGAATATCCGTACCCGATTGGATAGTGAGCAATATACTTTCTTTTAATGAATAATGTTTAACAATAGCACCCATTTGCATATCATCGGTCACAACGACCCCTTTAAAGCCAATCTTTTCCCGTAATAACTTTGTGATAATAGCAGAAGAAAGGCTTGCAGGTTTATCATCAAAATCAGCATGATACACATGACTTGTCATAATCATTCCTTTGTAACCATCTGCAATCATCTCTTTATAAGGGAGTAATTCTTTATCTCTCCATGTGGTTGTAATATCAGTAAATCCAAGGTGAGTATCTTTCTTTGCGCTTCCATGCCCTGGGAAATGTTTAAGGGTAGGAATAATCCCCGCTTTTTCCATTGCTTTTGAAAATGCAGTAGCGTGATCAATGGTCACAAGAGCGGTACTATGAAAAGATCTTCCTCGTGAACCTATTGCTGCACTTGTTGAATCAAGCAAATCAACAGATGGCGCAAAGTTCAAATTGAAGCCAAGACTTGCCAAAGTGTTGCCCATTTCACTCGCTTGTGAAAATGTGTTTTCAGGTGTGCCTTTTCCTAATACTTCTGCTGATGGCCAGTCTTTAAAGCCATTTTTTGAGGAAATACGTTGAACTTGTCCACCCTCTTGGTCAACACCAATAAAGAGAGGATATTTTGAATAGGTATTCAATTCTTTTGTTAGCTTAACAATTTGTTCTGGGTTAGCAAGATTATAAGGCACTATTCTACCATGGGTGTAAAATAAAATAACACCCCCAATTCTGCCTTCTTGCAAAACTTTAATCATGGCAGGGTCTTCAGATAAATCCAAGCCTCTAAAACCAAGAAGAAGCATTTGCCCAACCATGGCAGATAAATTACCATCAATGGCAGCTAATGCACTGTCATCTTTAGGCTGCGGTACAGAACCTTTAGCAAAACTGCTTTGCGCCATGGCTAATATAAGCCCTGTGCATAAAAGAACTTTACCAAAGTGTTTGGTTTGTTCTAATGTTTTCCCGAAATATTTTATATTCATAATGCTGTATTCCTATGATCTTTGTTATAAATATCTTTGTTATAAAATTATTTATACACCTGTTATTTTCTTTCTTATTTCTTATTCTGAGCCAAAACCTGGAATAGAAGGACGTCGAGTTTCTTCGTGTGAATTATTGGAGTCATCTTGGTATGAGCTTTGATTTTTTTGCACTTGTTTTTGTTGTGATGCAAGATCACCTGCTTGAGCCTTAGGTGTATTTTCTTGCTCACAAAAACCATTTACATCAAGAGCTTTCCCCATATTTTTTATAGCAGGAGAACTGATAACATGGGAAAGACTTGCCACGATACCACCAATATTTGCCATATCTTGAGGAATAATCATAGTTGTTCCTGCTTTTGCAATATTACCGTATTGGCTAATCCAAGACTCAGCGACACGCAAATTCGCAGCGATAACGCCATATTCTGTGCTCACTTCGCTTGAAACCATATGTAAACCTTCCGCTGTGGCTTTAGCAACCGCTTCAATTAAAGCAGCTTCACCTTGTGCTTGGTTTTTAAGGGCTTGCATATTCCCTTCAGATTCAGCTATAGTGGCGGATTTTTGTCCTTCTGCTCTATTAATTTGAGATTGCATTTCCCCTTCAGATTGGGCAATCACAGCACGTTTTTCACGTTCTGCACGCATTTGCTTTTCCATTGCTTGCATAACAGAAGCAGGAGGTGCGATATCACGAATTTCATAACGCAAAACTTTAATACCCCAGGGGCCAGTAGCTGCATCAAGGGCTGCTATAACTTCTTGATTAATAGTGTTTCTTTCTTCAAAAGTGCGATCAAGTTCCAATTTACCAATAGCAGAACGTAAAGCCGTTTGCGCTAACTGTACAGAACCTATAAGAAAATCACTAATTCCGTAAGAAGACTTTTCAGGATTAATCACTTGCATATAAAGGACGCCATCAATATCAACGCTCACGTTATCTTTTGTGATACACGTTTGCTTTGGAACATCATAAACAAGTTCTTTTAAAGAACGCTTGTAAGCAACAATATCAAGAAATGGAATGAGAATATGAAAACCAGCGTATAATACTGTATGAAATTTTCCAAGGCGCTCTACAACAAAAGCTTGTTGGTTAGGCACTATTTTTGCAGTTTTCATCAAAATGATAATAAGTAAAATAGACAAAATAACCAAAACAACTAAATACATATCCATTATAAACTCCCTATAAAAATGTTATATATGAAAGACGGATTAAAAAATGCTAAAATCAAAAAAACATAGAATGCCCACGATAGCCATCAGAACTAAATATAAATCGAACATAAATGACGTGCCTATGCTCATGCTCTCAAATATATATGAGACACGGAATAATAAAGATGCTGATACAAATAGTGTTTATCATTTGTATTTGAAAATAAGCTATTTGCTACGAACTTGATTCAACGATGAGTAAAAGCTCATCATCAGGTGCACAACTACGTACAATAACAATACTATCTTTTGCAATAAATGTTGTTGCTGTCGCACGCCAATAGCTACCCCCAACAGAAATTTCACCCTCTTGCGTTGGGCTAATATCTTTCGTAACTTCCGCTTGCTTTCCTATATGAGGAAAAAGGTTTGGGTTGAGTTTTGATTTTTTTCCTTGAAAAGTCTCAATCATTTTTTGACGTAAAAAGAATAAAGAAAGGAGGGTCACCGTTATAAACGCAATAATTTCCTGCTGAAGCCCTGGGAATATTATCGCCACAAGTGCCGCTGCCCATGCGCCTATTCCAAAAAAAAGGAATATAAACATTGGGGTAAAAAGCTCTAACAAAATCAATATTGCCCCAATAGTAAACCAAATTATCATCGCATTCACGTTTTATCCTTTTATTTCAAACAAGGTGTTTATTAGATATATTATTATAAACACCTGTTCTGTATGAGTTATTCGTTTTTATCTTCTGTGGTATTCGCTATCTCATTTACATTTTTAGCTGGTTTTTTGACCGTTTTTTCCGTGCTTTTTCCAGTCGTTTTTTCTGTGGCTTTCTCGGTGCTTTTTCCAGTCGTTTTGGCTTTAGTTGGCTTTTTCTTTCTTCTTGTTTTGAAGGAGTTTTCAGCAAGCCATCCAAGTTCGTGTAACTGCGTATCAACTGCGTGAAAGAGTGTGCCTTCTGGGAATGTACCATTTTTACGGCGTTTGCCCGTTGGCATATTCGTCAATAATTCCAGCGCTTCTGTGATATGTTTGACCGCATAAATAGAAAACTTATTTTCTGCAACAGCGTCCATAACTTTTTTGCTGAGCATAAGGTGTTCGATATTATCCTTTGGAATAATAACCCCTTGTTCTCCTGTCAGCCCACGTCTATTGCAAAGATTGAAATAGCCCTCAATTTTACGAGTAACACCACCCACCGGCAAGATAGCTCCTGCTTGGCTAATAGCACCTGTAATAGAAAGGCTAAGTTTGATAGGTACTTGCGCAATTGCGGATAAAAGACTCACAAGTTCCGCTCCAGAAGCGGAATCACCCTCAATACCATTATAACTTTGCTCAAAACACAAGCTTCCCGTAAGTACCAACGGTTTATTATGGGCGAATTGATCGACAAGATAGCTTTTTAAAATCATCATAGCTTTCGTATGAATAGGGCCACCAAGCTCTGCTTCACGCTCAAGGTCAATAATACCGCCATGTCCAACACCAACGGTGCATGATATTTGATGTGGAAGCCCAAATTCAAAATGCCCAGTGGACGTAATGGAAAGCCCATTAACTTGGCCGATGGCTGTCCCTGAAGTTTGAATTTTTATAATATCCCTGTCGTACTCTTCCATGAAAAGCTCTTCAATATACGCAGAACGATACATGCGTTCAGCAAGAGCTTTATCAATGATCGCTTTATCAACAAGCTTTAAGCCTTCCATTTGTGCAATAGCGGAGGCTTCTATCATGGCTTCACGCACAAGGGGAAATTTTAGAGAAAGCTTTTTATGATCTTCACAAAGTAACGTTCCATAATCCACAAGAGCCGCCATGGCGTCACGGTTGAAAGGCAGTAATCCTGCTTCTAAAATGATGGGTGCAAGGTTTAAAAGCCATGCTTTAACATTTGGAGCTGTGCGATCTGTTTCACCGCTCATTTGTGCTTTCATTTTAAACAATTTAGCAAAACGGTCGTCATTTTCAAGTAAGCTTTCGTAGATAGCATTTTGCCCAATAAGAATAACCTTGAGATTTAGCTCAAGAGCTTCAGGTTCAATGCCTTTGGTACGAACAAATTCAAGCCCATCGGTGGGGTCTTCCACTCTTAAGCAAGAAGACCGTAGGGCTCGCATAAGCCCTTCCCACGCATTTGGGTTTGTTAAAATATCTTCCACATGTAAAAAGAGATAACCACCATTCGCTTTATGAAGAGAGCCTGCCTTAATAAGGGTGAAGTTCGTCACTAACGCACCCATTTCTGATTCTCGTTCTACACAGCCAAGAAGGTTGGCAAAAGTTGGGTGAGGATCGGAAACAATAGGCGCACCTTTAGTCTCTGAATTATCAACAAAAAGGTTAATATCATAGCGATACATAGAATTTTCTTGAGGGGCACTCATTCCGCCCGTTAAATCGGAAAAAGAAATGGAAGGCATGGTATCTTTTGGTAAAAATAAATCAATATTTTCTAAAATATCAGCTCGCATGGCATCAAAAAAACGTTGTAAAGGCACAGCGCAACCATTGGCTTGTTTGCACGCTTTTTCAGCTAAAGGAGAAAGAAAACGATTGAGAAGGTTACTCACCACCTCACGTTCAAGTCCTCTTTGATTGTTTTTGAAGTCACGTTCTGCGTGTGTGAGTTTTCTTACAGGGCCTGTCATGGCTTGTAAAAGGCTATCACCTTTATGTTTTAAACTAGCACGGAAGCTTGTGTCTAGCTTTTCAAATTCATCTTCAGAGAGGCGTTTTCCTTCCACAAGAGGATAAAGAGTAAGGCTGCCCTGGTCGTCCATATCAAGATTAAAGCCTTGACTTTCTGCGACGTTATCCATCTTTTTAATGAGTTGTTCTCTAATAACTTGAAACTTTTTAAGAAGCTCCCCTTTTTTCTTTTCGTAGGCTTCTGTTTCAAAGCGAGCAGGAAGTTCCTTACGTACTTGTTGCAAAGCTTTTGATAAGGAAGATTTTAAAGATTTCCCTTGTCCTGCAGGAAGTTTTAATAATAAAGGCTTATCTAGATTTTCAAAATTATTAATATAAATAAGGTCAGGCGGTGTTTCTGCTTTTTTAGCTAATGGCGATAAATAATGAGAAAGCATATAGGTTCTACCAAGGTCGCTTTCACCTGCTAAATAAACATTGTATCCGTTGTTTTTTATAGTTAAAGCAAGAGTTAACGCACTAAGAGCACGTGGTTGTGCTGGCTTTTTTTGTGTATTTTTTGGTATATCATTACTGTTTTCCCATGGAATGCGATTTGCGTCCCAATGAGCGTATAATTTTTCAACTGGTAAGGCCTGAACGAGTTTCAATGTCATGCTTTTCCTCGTAAATATGGAATTTTAAATTTTAATATCCAAATTCCACATATGTATCTTTATGTAGAGATGTTAGATATTTTTATATAATAGTACCTTATGTATTCATGAGATACTAAACAGGTATGTGAAAGGTTTTTAATCCTGTAAAGGATTTTCGTTATAAAGACGGTCAAGTATGTCTTTTGCTCCGCTGTCCAAAAGTTTTTGTGCGAGCTCTTTTCCAAGTTCGATGCGATTCTCTGAAGAACCTTTCAAGCTTTGACGTAAAACAAGGGAGGCATTAGGTTCTGCCACAAGGCCTTCAAGTGTAATTTCTGAACCTTGTAGCTTTGCAATGCCAGCAATAGGGACTTGACAACCACCATTTAAGGCAGACAAAAAGGCCCTTTCTGCTTCAACACAAACCCGTGTTTCTTCATGATTTAGGAAGGAAATAAGTTCAGCTATTTCTGTATCATCTTCACGAATTTCAATGCCTAATGCACCCTGCCCAACGGCTGGCAAAAATTGAGGTGGAGCAAGCTCTTTCTCAAAAGGGGCAGAAAGCCCAAGGCGTTTTATGCCAGCAGAAGCCAAAATAATGGCGTCGTATTGTCCGTCCATCATTTTTTGTAGACGTGTTCCTACGTTACCACGTAAGAAAGTGATATTAAGGTCTGGGCGTAGTGATAAAACCTGTGCTTGTCGACGTAAACTACTTGTGCCAAGAGTCGCACCATGCGGTAAATCTTCCAACGATTTGTAAGTACGAGAAAGGAAAAGGTCAGATAAAACTTCCCGTTCAGGAATTGCGCCTAAGATAAGTCCTTCAGGCAAAAGCATTGGTACATCTTTCATACTATGTACGGCGATGTCTGCTTTTTTAGACAAAAGAGCCTCTTCAATTTCTTTAACAAAGAGACCTTTGCCGCCAACTTTTGCCAAAGGAACATCGAGAATAATGTCACCTTTTGTTTTTAGAACAAGCAGATCCACTTCAAGCCCGTCGTAAGTTTCTTGTAATCTAGCTTTTATATGTTCTGCTTGCCAAAGGGCAAGAGCGCTTCCACGTGTTGCAATGGTAATTTTTTTCATATTTAAACCTTTCCTATACCGTTAGCTATACGGATTATAAAAGAGAGCTATTATATCGATATTACTATCTATTTATATCAACTACCACAAGTGGAACAAGAACCACCACGACAAGAACCACACGCAGAAGAAGAACTGCTTGTGGATACATCATTGTCGCTTCCACCAGCGCCTTTATTGCGGCAAGGACGAGAAATAAGTTTTTCCGTTTTTTCAGATTGGCATTGAGGGCATTTGGGGATTTCGTTTGAAAGCACAAGGTCTTCAAAAATATTTTCACAGTTTTTGCATTGAAATTCAAAAAGAGGCATATTTAACTCCTAATCTATATAGAAAGTGTAATTATATTTCTCATCTATTACCATATTATGTAAGCATTTCTCAATCTTTTATCTGAAAGTACGCCAACTGACAACAAGATTAACGCAAATTTTCATTTAAATAATAAAAAAGTTGTCTTCTTTCTGAACTGGTGACGCTTCTTTTTTATAATATTCTTTAAAACGGGCTTGACTCTGCATTAAATCATGTCATTCTGAGTTGCTTTTTTTAGGTGGAGTTGAACTCTCCACCTTGGTTCTCTATTTGCGTATTTATTCATTTTTCCTGAACGCAAACGACCTTTGATAGCCTCTGGCAGCCCCTCCTATATTATGTGTTTTTTGCAAATAAAATTTATAAAAATACATAAATATGAGGTTTCCAAAGAACATCATGTCCTTTGGTGGAGAGTGTGAGAGGCAAATCCTCTCATATTAGGATTGAAGATGCCATTAAAGGGAAAATATGTATTTTATCTTGATTACTCTCAAAAATTCAGTTATATTCAATCAATATTCCACAGGAGTTACCATGAAACGAGCTTTATTAATTATTCTCCTTTCCTCTTTGTTTTTCTTTCCTTCTCAAAAAGCATACGCATTCAAAGAGGATTTTAACTTTTTAGTTTTAGAATTACCGTACGGCTGGGAAGTGGTGAAGAAAAATGAAAAAGATTTTACCATTAAAAATAATACAGATACCGCAAGTTTTTCCTATAAAATTATGCCCGTACACTATGTCGAAATTAAGCAATTTGCGGAAGCAATTATGAGAGCCTATGGTGGTTATAACCTAAAACTTCGTGCAAGTGGTGTTTATTACTTTGATTTTCTATCTGCGGGTAAATCTGCATGGTCTATTGTTAATTTCTGTGGCGAAAATGCATGCATCCAAACGGGTATAGGTAAAAGCAAGGATTTTGAGTTACTAATAGATGCAGGTGAATTGAAATAACACACTGGAAAATCTCACCAAAAATATGACAGAATAAATATTTACATGTCCTTTTTACTCCCTTCCTTTTCTTAGATTCATGGCGTTTAGTATTGGTTACGAAAGAAATCTGTATAACCGAGGAGCGTTTTATGTTTGGATCAATGACTTTAGGACAGAGCTATACTTCAAAAGAATACAAAAAAATCGAAAGTGAATTACATATGAAGCTTTTCGATTTACAAAGAGCTTGTGAGGAACATAAAATTTCTGTACTCGTTACGATTACAGGCGTTGATGGTGCGGGGAGAGGTGAAGTTGTTAACATGCTTTCCTCTTGGCTTGACGCTAAAAAAATGCGAAATCATACATTTTGGAACCCCTCAGAAGAAGACAAAAGCCGACCAGAGTCTTGGCGTTATTGGATGAGCTTGCCAAAACATGGTGAGGTGGGTGTTTTTAGTGGGGGTTGGTATAGTGAACCTCTTCGTAAGGCCTCTACTGGCGAAATGACAGAAGAAGAACTCTATACAACACTGAATAAAAGAGTGGAACTTGAAAGAACGCTTGCTGATTCAGGTTGCGTCATCATAAAGCTTTGGCTACATATTAGTGAGGAAGAGCACGCACTTCGTCGTGAACAGCGCAAAAAAAATAAGATGTCTTATCACTTTACACCTTATGATGAAAAAAGTGACGCAAATTATACGGAATTTATTGACACGGTATCAAAAGCAATTCCTATGTCTGACAGGGAGTTTGCGCCTTGGTGTATTATCGATGCGTATGATAAAAAATTTAGAGACATCGCCGTTGCACGCACTTTGATTGATAATATCGAGCATGCAATCAATAAAAAACTCACTTCTGCTTCCCCTGCAATGAAACCAGCCACAGAAAATACTGACGGGTGTGTTTCTATACTAGATAGAGTTGACCTCTCTCAAGATATTTCAAAGAATGAATATAAAAAACAACTTGTTGCCTTGCAAAATGAAGTGTTTAAACTCACCTTTGAAGCCTATACTAAGGGAATATCTACTACTCTTATTTTTGAAGGTTGGGACGCTGGAGGTAAAGGCGGAACAATTAGACGCCTAGCCTCGGGTATTGATGCTAGAATAACTCGAATTATTCCTATTAGTTCACCAACAGATGAGGAATTAGCTCATCATTATTTATGGCGTTTTTGGCGACATGTTCCTAAATCGGGTTATGTCACGATTTATGATAGATCATGGTATGGCCGTGTGCTTGTTGAAAGAGTAGAAAATTATGCTAAACCTGAAGATTGGAAACGAGCGTACTCTGAAATCAATGATTTTGAAGAACAACTCGTTGATAATAAAAATATTCTTATCAAGTTCTGGTTGCATATTTCTTCTGAAGAGCAATTAACACGATTCAAAAATAGAGAAGAAACTCCTTGGAAAAATTATAAAATAACGGAAGATGATTGGCGTAATCGTGAAAAGACACCCCTTTATAAGGTGGCTGCCGATGAAATGTTTATGAGAACCAACACAATAAATGCCCCTTGGGTGATTATACCTGCGGAGTCAAAAATTTACGCTCGCATAGAAGTTTTAAAAGTGTATCGAGATGCGCTTCAAAAGGCGTTAGGAAAAGAAAAGTCTGACCATGATGCTGTCCCAGAGCTTATTTCTTTGAAGGAAATGAATAAAGCGAATAAAAATAAAGCGGCAAAAGTAGCCAAAAAAGACAAGAAAGATAAAAAAGATAAAGCTGAAAAGACAGACAAAAAAGACAAGGCAGAAAAAGCAGAAACGGCTGAAAAGACAGACAAGAAGTAATCTTAGAAAACTTCAGCCTTAGCCACACTTATAAAAATAGAGTCACTTATTTACGTTTTGTAAATAGTGACTCTATTCTTTTAAATGCGTTATTCTAAATGTGTTTGAGATAAAACTATGTTAAAAACAAATTGAGCTAAAGAAACTTATCGTTTTATTTTGCTTACATGTTGTGTTGTGGTGCGTTATCATTTTTGTTGTCTTCAGCATTATTTTGAGGTGCAGACATTCTTCCACACATTTGCTTTTCTTGCATCATGCAACCAGAGCTTTGCATGCCGTGGTGCTTATTACTCATGTTGCCATGTCCCCTTGTGTTAGGGTGTGATCGCATACCGTTATGTGTCATAGATGAAAAATCTATATTAAATTTATCTTCTGATATTTTTAGAAATTCTTCATTTCTGTCTTCAATTCGGTTTTCAAGGTCAACTATTTCGCTTGTAAGGTCACTGATATAATCAGGACTTACTTCCGTGTTCCCCATAAGAGCTTTATATTCCATGCGTTTTGCTTTTAGGCTGCTACGCAGTGGTCTCACCTTTTTTATATGTTCTTCATGGAGTGTGTTCCACTGGTCACGTTGTTCAAGACTTAGACTTTCCATGCTTTGTGCTGATTGGGTGGCACCATTTGGCATAGCGAATGCTGATCCTGCAATTAAAACACCGATAACAGTTAAAGAAGCGATAATATTTCTAATTTTCATGGTAATCTCCTATAAAGTAGTATTAATACTCATAGCAAGTATCATGCCAAAAAAATATTCCCATATACAGTGTTAAAAAATATTTGTCTTTTTATGTTAAAATCGGCATATAATGGATAAAAAATCACGGAAAAAGAGAAAATAATAAGGAAATAATATAAAAGTTAATCTTTTAATATAAATGTACTAAAATCAAATAGAAGTATTGTGATATAAAAATATAGAATATGGGTAAAAAAGTTACACTGTTCTTTTGGTATTTGGGTAACTTTGACACACTCTTGAGCTTAGATTAGAATATATCAAAGAAATAATATTTTTTACGCATTTTATATGAAGCTCAAAAAAATAAAGAGAAAGTATATATAAAGGATATGGAGCCCAAAAACCCTAGAAACGGACATTTATAGGGAAAAACGAATAAAAAAAATGTAAATATACGTTTGTATCTTTACACATAGAATAAGCTAATTTTCGTGTCGGCATATTTTTTGCATAAATTATTGTTATTATAATTCCCTTTCCATTACTATAAATTCGAGAACATATATATGAATAAACTTTTCAAACAAAATACACTCAGAAAAATGCCAACTGCTCTTAGGTTTGCCCCTTGGATACTTTTAGTTTGTGTTTTTTCCTTGGGTGTTTTTATCCTGTCCGAGTCTGATTCCTTAGAAAAGGAAACAAATACTGTAACCTATTTGACAAAAGAAAAAGGCGCATCGCTTATACACTCTTTTGAAGCAACATTATATAGCTCTATAATTTGGACAAATGAAGAGGTAGAAAATATACTTATTGAGCAAGCCAATAGAGACGATATTCATTTTCTTGCCATTGTAGACAAAGATGGCATAGCCGTAGTTGCTAGTGATAGCAACCTGATTGGGAAAAAACTTCTAGAAGTAGATAAAGAAAGAGTTCCTTCTTCTTTGGTAAATGGAAAAATGAAAGACTTGATTTTTCCTATTAATAAAAAAATGGAAAAGAAAAAAGTATACCTTGTTAATAAACAATTATTTGTCGCAACAACTTCCATTACCCGTAAAAACAATCAGAATAATATGATGCGTCGGCATAGATATTCCTCTAAAATGCATAATGAAAGAAACAGCCATGCCGTTTACGGGCATAATAGACCTGATTCCAATTCTCGTATGCTCACTTCAGATGATACTTTATGGAATATTAGAAAATTATTGAAGCAAAAAAAAGAGTTTTCCATGATTGCAGGTTTTAACACCAAAGATATTGAAGACGCTCAAATTGCAGATGATGAAAAAAACACCATTCAGCAGATAAGTTTTCTTTTCTTATCTTTCCTTGCTATCTTTTCTTTCTTTATTTTGAGAGCATACCAAAAATCCTATACCATGACACAAGAAGGAAGGGCGTATATTTTATCTTTAATGGACGCCTTACCCCTTGGAATTATCACCCTCGATCAAAAAAACACTATTCTGACCATGAACCAAAATTCAGAGTTAATAACAAAACATAAAGAAGTTGAGAGTGTTGGTAAAAATATAACGGAGTTGATTCCTCAATTGTCAAATAAAACGGTTGATACTAATCTCAAAAATATGACTATTACCTTACATCCTATTAATGAAAATCCGATTTGTGTGGAAGTGAACACATTCCCTATTATTGCAAATGATGAAAATAATGGGCTTGGTATTATATTAAGAGATTTGCGTGAAATTCAAAATCTTCAGGAAGAATTACATAGACAAGAAAGACTTGCGTCCATTGGTAAATTAGCCGCTGGAATTGCTCATGAAATTAGAAACCCTTTGGGCTCTATTAAAGGCCTTGCTCGTTTATTTGAAGAAAGCGCAGAAAAAGACAGCGAAGATGCCAAATTAGCGACTATTATGACACAAGAAGTTATGCGAGTAGATAAAGTGGTGAGTGATCTTTTAGAATTATCAAAACCTAACACTATTTCCATACAAAAAGTAAATTTAAAGCAGCTTATCGAAAAAGGAAAAAACACAGTTTTACATCAAAGTGAGAATAATATATCTTTTATTGAAAACTTTTGTGAGCAGTGTGAGGATGTTTTTTTAGATGAAGATAGAATGATACAAGTATTACAAAATCTTTTCCTAAACGCCATTCAAGGCATGCCAAAAGGGGGCGTGATTCATGTCGAAAGCACCTATATACAAGAAGAAAACATAATACAAGACGAAGACAGCTCAAACATAAATAACACAAACATAGACAAAAATGAACGATACCACGATAATGTTTTAGAAATTACCATATCCGATAATGGAAAAGGTATTGCAGAAAAAAATATTAAGAACCTCTTCACTCCTTATTATACAGATAAGGCCGACGGAACAGGGCTAGGGCTTGTTATGGTGCAAAAAATAATTCAAGCCCATAACGGAACGGTGAGTATTGAAAGCAAAGAAAATGTTGGAACAAAAATAACCCTACGTATGCCACAATAAAGGAATAAAAAATGAATAATCATATACTTATCGTTGATGATGATAATGGGCATCGTATGATGCTTGAGGTTCTTCTCAAAAAATGGAAATTTCAAATAAGCTCAGCAAAAAATGGCTTAGAAGCCGTTGAAATGGTGCAAGAAACGCCCTTTGACACCATACTTATGGATATTCGTATGCCTGAAATGGATGGCATGCTCGCGCTCAGCAAAATTCATGAATATAATCCCGCTATACCAATTATTATGATGACGGCATATTCTGATATTGAAAATGCTGTTGAGGCTGTGAAGATTGGTGCGTATGATTATCTGACGAAACCGCTGGATTTTGATAGATTAAAGATAACCCTTACGAGAAGTCTTGAACATTGCCAACTAAAAAAGGAAATGCAAGAACTGCGCAGCAGCCATTCCTCCGATATTATTGGTAATAGCTCTGTTATTCTCAATTTGAAGGATCTAATTAGTATGGTTGCCCCAAGTGAAGCGACTATTCTTATACGAGGAAAATCTGGGACAGGTAAAGAACTCGTTGCAAAATCCATACACGATCAAAGTCAAAGAAAACTAAAACATTTAGTTGCTGTGAATTGTGCTGCTCTCTCAGAAAGCTTATTAGAATCGGAGCTTTTTGGACATGAAAAAGGAGCGTTTACAGGCGCAGATAAACGGCGAGACGGACGCTTTTTACAAGCCGATGGCGGTACTCTTTTTCTAGATGAAATAGGGGAAATATCCCCTCATATGCAAGTCAAATTACTGCGAGTTCTACAACAAAAAGAAATACAAAGAGTGGGCAGTGATGAAACATTACATGTTGATGTGCGTATTGTTACAGCAACAAACAGAAATCTTGAGCAGGAAATGGAAAATGGAAATTTTAGAGAAGATTTATATTATCGCTTAAATGTGGTCACTGTACCCGTACCAAGTTTAGAAGAAAGAAGCGGAGATATACCTCTTTTAGCTCAATATTTCCTTGAAAAATTTGCGACTAAAAATAGTAAAATTGTAAAGGGCTTTAGCCCTCAAGCGATGGATTACCTCGTTAAGTACAATTGGCCAGGTAATGTGCGAGAGCTTGAAAATGTTATTGAGCGTGCGACAATTTTACTAAGAAATGATTATATTGACGTGAGTGAATTACCTCAAAATATAACAAATAAATATACAGAACACGTAGAAGAAGACTACATGCCACAAGTGCAAACACTTGAAGATATGGAGAAAATTTTCATTCTAAAAACACTCAAAGCACTCAAAGATAATAAAAGCGAAGCTGCAAAACAACTTGGTATTTCAAGAAAAACCTTGCATACAAAGCTTAAACAATATGAGAATTAAGACTTCTATTATTTAAAATCATAGATAGACAAACAAAATGTAGAGGCATGTCGTTCCAATTTGGGAGACTCGGCCTCTACACTTTATTTCAGTATTTGTTTGTATCTCATAGGTCGCCCGTTGGGTGGCTACAAGCCCCATAAATTGCGTTTTTTTTGCAAACAAAGTTTGTAAAAAAAACGCTAATGAGGGGGGTTGGGGGAAATCATTTCCCTCAAAAAAACATATTATTATTATTATTATTATTATTATTATTATTATTATTATTATTTTTCAAAAACAAAATCAAGCACTTCAAAAATAGTGCTTACACTATGTATGGTGATTTTAGAGAGTAAGTCTTTAGGAATTTCTTCTAAATCTTTCATATTTTGTTTCGGAATAATGGCATGTGTCAGCCCTTTGCTCACCGCTGCAAGTATTTTTTCTTTAATACCACCAACAGGTAGAACACGGCCACGCAATGATATTTCACCCGTCATACAAAGATCACTTCGTATGGATTTATTGGATAAACTAGAAACTAGTGCCGAAATAATGGTGACACCAGCGGATGGGCCATCTTTAGGTGTGGCTCCAGCGGGTACGTGAATATGAAAATCAAATTTTTCATAAAAATCAACATCAAGGTTCAACTCTTCTGCATGCGCTCTTGCGAAACTAAGAGCCGCTTGGGCACTTTCTTTCATCACGTCACCTAGTTGCCCTGTCAGGCTGAGAGTTCCCTTCCCTTTCATAAGAGTCACTTCAACATAAAGAACATCACCACCAACGGAAGTCCACGCAAGCCCCATGGCAACACCTGGAATAAGAGAAATATCTTTATCTTCATCTAAAAAGCGTGGTGCACCAAGAAACGTAGGGAGTTGTTTATTGGTCACATTGAATATTGTTTTTTTACCTTCTGCCACACTTCTTGCAATTTTTCGACAAATGCGCCCAATTTCTCGTTCTAAATTACGTAAACCAGCTTCTCTGGTATATTCACGAATAAGCTGACTCAAAGCAGTATCAGAAAATTTAACGTGTTTTGCCTGTAAGCCATTTTCTTTAATTTGTCTTTTGACTAAGTATTTTTTTGCAATGGATAGTTTTTCAAACTCTGTATAACCTGCAAGTTGAATAATTTCCAAACGGTCACGCAAAGCGGCAGGGATACCATCTAAACTATTTGCTGTACATAAAAAAAGCACTTTAGAAAGGTCAAAAACAACATTAAGATAATGATCGCTGAAATGGCTGTTTTGCTCAGGATCAAGAGCTTCTAACAAAGCGGAAGACGGGTCACCACGAAAATCATTACCAAGCTTGTCAATTTCATCAAGCAAAATAACAGGATTTTTTGTACCTGCCAGCTTTATAGATTGAATAATTCTACCTGGCATTGCACCAATATACGTGCGTCGATGTCCTCTAATTTCTGCTTCATCACGCATGCCACCTAAAGAAATTCTCTGAAATTTTCTGTTCATAGCGCTTGCTATAGAACGCCCTAAAGATGTTTTACCCACCCCAGGAGGCCCCACAAAACAAAGGATTGAACCTTTTGATGAAGGATTAAGCTTTCTCACACTCAAAAATTCTAAAATTCTATCTTTTATTTTTTCAAGTCCAAAATGGTCATTATCTAAAGTGACCTTTGCTTTTTTAATATCGAGTGAGTCTCTGGATACTTTGCGCCATGGCAATTCAATAAGCCAATCAAGATAGGTGCGAACAACACTGGCTTCAGCAGATTCGTGCCCCATGGTAACCAATCGATTTAATTGTTTTTCTGCTTCTTTTTTTGCTTCTTTTGAAAGTCCTACTTTTTCAATAGCTTGACGAAGATTATCCATTTCTTCATCGGTATCCACGCTATCGCCAAGTTCTATTCGTATCGCTTTCATCTGTTCACGTAAAAAATAGGCTTTTTGGGCTTTATCCATACCTTCACGAGCGGTATTTTGTATGCGAGCTTGAATATCAGCGATTTCCACTTCATGTACTAAATGTGCACTAATGAGTTTTAAGCGCTCCATTCCATTTATACATTCTAAAAGCGTTTGTGCTTCAGCGATATTTAAACGCATATTAGATGCGATTAAATCTGCTATTCTGCCAGGTTCATTGACTTGAGCTAGTATGCTCATAATGTCTCCAACAGGTAGCCCTCTTAATTGCAAAATCTTTTCGCTTTGCTCTCTCGCCATTCTTATGAGGGCTTCTTCTTCATTACCAATAATTATTTTTTGCTCAGGAATAATTTCTACTTGAGCGGAGAGATAAGGCTCTTCTGTCACAACTGACTGAATGCGAGCTCTAGCTATACCTTGAACCAAAATTTTTAATTGTCCGCCCGGCATTTTGAGCATACGCAAAATGAGCCCAATAGTCCCCATTTCATAGATATCTTTCGATGTAGGAGCTTCTTCAGTTGAATCTTTTTGTGTAGATAGCAGGATAAACTTTGACTTTGAAAACGCTTCTTCTACCGCCAAAACACATTTTTCTCGTGTCTCATAAAGAGGAATAACCATAGAATTAAAAACAACATTTTCCCGTAATGGAAGCACAGGCAAAATAGTTGGTATTTGCGCTAAGAGTTCTCCCTCATTCATAAAGGAATTTGGGCTTGCGTCTTGCTCTGTATTTTGTGGAGCATCTTCTTGCACGGTTTTTTTTCTGCGACGCTTTGGTTTTGGCGCATCTGTAGAGTCTTCTACTATAGTAGGTGTATCCTCAGCTTTAGGTGTTTTTCTAGGTGCTTTTCTAGGCGCTTTTTCTTTAGGTGTTTCATCTTTTTTAGCAGGTTTTTCTTCAGGGTCGGAAGGTAACATATTCATTATTTTATCTAAACCTTTATTTTTGATTAAATATCGACCTAAATTCTCAGTAGAAAACATACTATTTTCTCCGTAGGAGTTAGGGGTGAGAAAAGGCGAAAATTATTAAGCATAACTAAAAAAATATTACTCTTTTATTGATTGTTTGGCAATATTTTTTACTAAAGCAAGTTATTCTTGTCTTTAAAAAAGGAATCAGAGCTGTCATCTTGCGTGAGCAAATGATTATTAACGAGGCTTATAATTTTTCCATCGGCAAGAATAAAATGATCAAGCAGTCGAATACCCATATGCAAAAGCACTGATTGAATATGTCTTGTAATTTCGGTATCTGCCCATGATGCTTTTGTCACTCCGCCAGGGTGATTATGTACAAGGACAATTCCCTTTGCTTTTTTTGCCAGCGCAATTTCTGCAACCATTCGAGGAGTGCAGTCAACATTTTCTGCAAAACCAGTATTAACGCACTCAAAACTTAATAACCTATTGTTATTATCTAATAAAGCAATCCAAACTTCTTCATGCGGTAAACCATCCATCATACATCTTGCAAGCATAGCAATATCGTCGAGAGAGACTATCTTTTTTGCTTTAATGGGCTCAACAAAGTACCTTGCTACAAGTTCTCTGAGTAATGTGAAAAAAACTTTAGAAGACGGGCCAATATTATCAACACTATCCAGTTCTGTTGGGTGTGCGTTTAATACTCCCCATAAAGAACCAAAATTTTTAAGAAGCCCTTTTGCTATTGGCTTCGTGTCGGAACGCCCATGAACATAGCCCAACAATAGCTCCAAAAGCTCATAAGATTCCACACCATGAATATTACTTAACACACGCTCTCGTAGACGAGTTCTGTGACCATGAAAATGAGGCTTCTCTTTTTTGGGTGTTTCACTCGGTGAGTCTAAGGTCTCAGTAGCGTTTGTGTTTTCTTCTTCATTGTGACCTGAATCAGTAATGTTAGTCATAGCGACTCGCTTGCTCTGATTCAATGATAATATCATTAATGAGTATCTTAGAGGCAAATAATGGTTTACTAGCAAATAAACTAGAGTAATCAATAATTACTTTTTCTAGGGCTTGCAGGGTGTCGTTTTTGCCAGATTTTACAGACAAATCGGCTTCTAAAATAATATTAAATATTTTCGTTATACCTGAAAAGCCTAACTTCTTCGCTTGGCGTATTTTAAAATCTTTCGCACTAGGGTGAATATACGGATTTTCCTTTGCACATATTTGCCAAAGAATTCTTGCATCACGAGCAAGTAAAGCCATGAGAGGAAAAAGGAAGCTTTCACCATTATCATTCTCTAGAGAAAGGCGTCGCCAAATTTTTTGAAAATTGCAGTTTTCCATATCTTTAATCAAGTCAAAAATCACCATTTCAGGCGCATATGCAGTTATTTGAGAAATGATTTCTGGGGTGATCTTTCCATCTTCTGCAAAAAGAGAAAGTTGAGATAAAAGCGTTTGAATAAATTGTGCATCAGGAATAGCAGTTTCACAAAGCGTATACAGTGTGTTTTTATCCAGCTGCAAATTAAATTTTCGTGCTTCTTGACCGATATACTGAGAAATAGTCCTCTCATTGATACCAATATTATCGTATGTCCAATTTTTCTTTTTCGCAAATTCAAAACATTTTAATTTCGCAATATGGGCAGGGATTTTTGCTTGCCCTTTTTCCCACGCACACTCTAAAAAGAAGACAGGAAAAATCGCTGTGCGAGGAGTGGCAAGCGCACTAGAAATCTTTTTCCAGTCCGCTGCAAGAATTGTATGTGCCGCTCGCACAATAATAATTTTAGGGGTAGCACTCAGATTTTGTAGTGTGAGTGCATTCCAAAATGGATCGCTCCCTAGTTCGTCTGGCCAAAAGACATGCCTTTTTGCATTATCTCCGTGCCATGTATTATCAAAAGACTCCACGAAGGATTCAAGATGCTGTTTTGATAAAAGAGCATCAGGGCAAGTACAAAAATAAAATCCTGGTATTTCCATCATGTTTTCCTTAACCAAACTTTAATAAAAGTACTTCTCTCTACGTTATTCCAATGAAAGAGGCTTTGCCTCTCTCACTCTCCACCAAAGGACATGATGTCCTTTGGAAACCTCGTATGTGAGTATTTATTATATTTTAGGGAGAAAAATTTGTGACAACTTTTCTCCCTTCAATATAGACAGAAATCTCTATTATAAAGTTTATGCTAAACTAAAAAGTACTTTGCATCCTATCATAAACGATGTAAACAAGCTCACGAATAATTTCGTGGATAGCTTCTTCTTCTCGAATATTTTCATAATTTTCTGAATAGGTTACAGGCCCAGAAGTCCAAACAGTTTTGTGTTCTTTATCATAAACGGTGACTGTCAATTGTGCGGCAACAAGATTCAGCAAAGTTTCATCATCGTCACCACTAATGTACGCTCGTTTTTCAAAAGAGGTCAATACTGCTTCCATGGTATAATCTGCTTTCTCAACATCAACCCATTTTGCTAGTCGACGCATATTCATTTCAGTATGTAATTCTGTACGCAAGCTGTAGGATAACCACGGAAAAAGGGAAGATTGTTCAATTTTGGTAATGGCAATAGTTTTGTCGCCCGTTCCAAGCACTGAGTTTCTTGTGTCGGCACGAGTACCCTGTAGGGTGTAGCCACAAGCACTGAGTGAAAAAAGAACAAACACAGCACACAACACCATTGGTATTTTTTTATAGATAAATTTCATGATAATTAGTTCGCAACAATATTTACAAGTTTTCCTGGAATAACAATAACTTTACGTAACGTTAGCCCTTCCAAGTGTTTCGCTATATTTGATTCAGCTAATGCTTCTTTTTCGATTTCTTCTTTTGTGGCTTTTGAGGAAACTTCAATTTTGCCTCTAAGCTTGCCATTAATCTGAATGACAATAGTGAGCACATCTTTTTGTAAAGCGTCTTCGCTCCAAACAGGCCACGCTTGTTCTCCAATAGTTCCCGCATTTCCAAGATCATGCCAAAACTCTTCACAAATATGAGGAGTAATAGGAGTCAACAAGGTAATAACAGTTGCTATAGCAGAAGAAAGAATGATTTTGCCGTTTTCTGTTTGCATCAATTCTTCTTTCACAATATAGATCTCATTTACCAATTCCATAATCGCCGCAATAGCGGTATTGAATTGATAACGATTTCCTACATCTTCGCCCACTTTTTTCACTGTGCTATGTTCACGAAAACGTAAAGCTTTTGCCTTGTCCGTTTCAGCGTGTTGTGCACTTGAAAAACATGCCGCACCTGAAACAATAACAGGACGTAATTCTTGATATAAACGCCAAACTCTTTGTAAGAATCTTGCTGACCCTTCTATGCCAGAATCACTCCAGTCAAAATCACGTTCAGGTGGAGCGGCAAATAAACAGAAAAGGCGAACAGTATCAGCACCATAAGTGGCAATCATATCCGTTGGGTCTACAACATTCCCTTTTGACTTTGACATTTTAACGCCATCTTTAAGAACCATGCCTTGCGTTAAAAGATTCGCAAAAGGTTCAGAAATATCAGCAGGAATATAGTCAAGATCACGAAGAACTTTCATGAAAAATCTTGCGTATAAAAGATGTAAAATAGCGTGTTCTACGCCCCCAATATATTGGTCAACAGGCAACCAATAAGAAAGAGCTTCTTTAGAGAAAGGTGCGTCTTCATTGCGAGCGTCTGTATAGCGTGCAAAATACCATGAGGATTCAACAAATGTATCCATAGTATCGGTTTCTCTGCGAGCTTCTCCCCCACATGTAGGGCAAGAAGTTTTCACAAATTCTTCACAATCAGCTAAAGAAGAACGTCCATCCTCTTGAGGTTGAACATGGGTAGGCAAAAGGACGGGTAAATCCTCTTTTTTTACAGGTACCATACCGCATTTATCACAATAGACAACAGGGATAGGAGCGCCCCAATAGCGTTGACGAGAAATATTCCAATCTCTCAAACGCCAATTAACGGTTTGCTTGCCTTTGCCTTTGCTTTCAAGACTTGCGATAATCTTGGCTTTACCTTCTTCATTAGATTGGCCTGAAAATTCACCAGAATTTATCATAATACCAGCGTCTGTGTAAGCCGCTTCTAATGTATTCACATCAAGGTCATGCCCGTCAGCGGATATAACCGCTTTAAGCTTCATTCCATATTTTTTGGCAAAATCAAAATCTCTTTGATCATGGGCAGGAACAGCCATAACAGCGCCTGTGCCATATTCCGCTAAAACAAAGTTACCAAGCCATATTGGAATTTGATCGCCTGTAAAGGGATTGAGACAATAAGCCCCAGTAAAAACACCTTCTTTTTCCAAAGTGTCTGACTGGCGCGCCATGCGATCCATATTACGAATTCTTTCAATAAAAGCTCGTGATTCTGCTTCGTTCTCTTTACCCTTGATAAGCGTTTCCACAAGTGGATGCTCAGGCGCTAAGGTCATAAAGGTCACACCAAACAGAGTATCGGGGCGAGTAGTAAAAACACGAATTTCATCGTCTGCATTATCCGTAGTCCCCTCATTTACGAGAGCCCCATCAAGAGGAAACGCAACTTCAGCACCGATAGATTTACCTATCCAGTTATTTTGCATTGCAAGAACACGGTCAGGCCAAGCACCTTCAAGGGTTTTGAGGTCTTCTAATAATTCATCTGCGTACGCTGTAATTTTTAAAAACCACTGCGTTAATTCTTTTTGTTCAACAAGGCTATCGCAACGCCAACAACAACCATCTATAACTTGCTCATTGGCAAGCACCGTGTGACACGCTTCACACCAGTTTTGAGGAGCTTTTTTGCGATAAATAAGTCCTTTCTCAATCCATTTCAAGAAAAACTCTTGTTCCCAGCGATAATATTTCGGGTGGCATGTGGCCACTTCTCTGCGCCAATCATAAGAATAACCCAGTCTTTTTAGCTGATCACGCATATCATCAATATTAGAATACGTCCAAGAAGCGGGTTGTACATTATGCTTAATCGCTGCATTTTCCGCAGGTAAGCCAAAGGCATCCCACCCAATTGGGTGCATAACATTATAGCCTTGCATACGACGAAAGCGTGCGACCACATCACCAATGGAGTAATTACGTACATGCCCCATATGAATGTTTCCAGAAGGATACGGAAACATTTCAAGCACATAGTACTTTGGTCTAGTGGTATCAATTTCACAATCAAAAGACTTATTATCTGTCCAGAATTTTTGCCATTTTAATTCAATACTTTCTGCATCATAGCGGCTAGGGAATGCCATAATATACCTCAAAACTTTAACGGTTTATAATAATTGAATAGTCATATTTTAAAGAAGCTTAACTTTTTAAAATATCCACGTCATTCCAAATTGCTTTTTTTGGGGGAGTTGAACTCCCCATCTGAGCTCTCTATTTACGTATTTACTCGTACCTCGTAAACGTAAACGACGGTGTCGCCCTTGGGGTAGGCAAGCCCCCACATATGTGTTTATTATGACAAAGTTTACACTAAACACATGAATATGAGGTTTCCAAAGGACATCATGTCCTTTGGTGGAGAGTTTGAGAGGCAAAGCCTCTCGAATCAGAATGACCTGTCAAAGTACCAGCATCAGCTGCTTTTGAAATTGTATCTAAAATACCATTTAAAAACGCTTGTGATTTTTCTTCACCGAATAATTTATTCAACTCTAAAGCTTCATTGATAGCAACTTTAAAGGGAACATCGGTTCTATAAAGCATTTCATATACTGCGATGCGTAAAAGCCCAAGTTCAACACGACCAACACGATCAATTTTCCAATTTTGCGCAAATTGTTCAATCACAACGTCAATCTTTTTTGAATGGCTCCATACCCCAGAAACAAGTTCCCAGGCAAAGCCTTCACAAGTAGCGTTTTCAATTTCACTGATATCTTGCGCTGGAAAAGCACAAAAAGACTCTTCCAATTCCAGTCCTGTTTTAGCCTCTGCAAAGGCTTGTCCGTAGAGAAATTGAAAAGCCTTCATGCGTGACAAACGACGCGGTGGAGCTTTTGTGGCAGCTTGTGGAGTTTTTGTATTCGTTTGCATAGATATCCTAGAGTTGTGCCATAACACGTAAAGTTTCTAAAAGAGCAGCGGCAGATTCTACCCCTTTATTTCCTGCTTTACTTCCTGCACGTTCAATGGCTTGTTCAATATTATCAGTAGTAAGAAGCCCAAACCCAACAGGCACACCTGATGCAAGCGCAACATGAGCAAGGCCCTTTGTTGCTTCTGAAGCTACAAAATCAAAATGAGGTGTAGCTCCACGGATAACCGCTCCAAGAGCAAGAATACCGTCATATTTTTTACTATTAGCGACTTTTTGAGCGATAATAGGCATTTCAAAAGCACCAGGAATACGGATAATCGTGAGATCATCTCTGTTTGCACCGTGGCGAACTAAGTAATCAACAGCACCACCAATAAGGGGATTGACAACAAAGTCATTAAAACGAGTAGCAATAATGGCAATTTTCAGCCCTTTTGCTTCCATGAGTCCTTCAATGGTTTTTATATGATACATATGTTCTCCTTAAAATAACTTGATATCTTTATATTAATTTATATCTTTATTAAAAACAATGTTCGTTACTATAATACTAATCTTTGGAACTGTCACTAGTATAAATACTACAATTATTTCCAAATAAATGCCCAAGTTTTTCTTTTTTGGTATTTAGATATTTTTCATTGTAGTGAGAAGAAGCTTCTTCAAGGGGGATACGTTCTACAATTTCAATACCATAGCCTTCTAGACCGATGATTTTTTTAGGATTATTAGTCATAATTTTAAGGCTACGTGCGCCTAAATCCACAAGGATTTGCGCTCCTAATCCGTAATCTCTTAAGTCAGCTTTAAAGCCTAACTTAAGGTTCGCTTCAACTGTGTCCAAACCTTCATCTTGCAAAGCATAGGCCTTTATTTTATTAACAAGCCCAATACCACGCCCTTCTTGACGCAAATAAAGAATGATTCCACGACCTTCTTTTTCGATTTGCATCATGGCGCTATGTAGTTGCCCACCACAATCGCAACGCATAGAAGCAAAAACATCGCCTGTTAAACATTCGCTATGCACTCGAACAAGCACAGGATCGCCAGTACTTACATCGCCTTTTACAAGAGCAATATGTGTGCAATTATCTAAGGAATTTTCGTAAGCAACAATATCAAATGTTCCAAACTGAGTTGGCATTTTTGCTTCAGCAACACGTGTTACAGCAACTTCGCCTTTCTTCATACGATATTTTATTAAATCTTTCACTGTGGCGATTTTTAAATTATGTTCTTTAGCGAAAATTTCTAAATCAGGCATACGTGCCATTTCACCATCATCACGCATTATTTCGCAAATAACAGCAGCAGGTTTAAGGCCTGAAAGTCTTGAAAAATCGACACTACCTTCCGTTTGTCCAGCACGGATTAAAACGCCGCCCTGCCTTGCTCTCAAGGGGAAAATATGCCCAGGAGTAACTACATCGCCCGCTTTTGCATTATCCGCAACCGCAGTTAAAATAGTATGCGCTCTATCTTTTGCAGAAATACCCGTTGTCACCCCTTCACGTGCTTCAATGGAAACCGTGAAATTTGTGCCAAAACGAGAAGCATTTCTTTGTGTCATAAGTGGTAAATCAAGACGATCTGCCATTTCCACATCCATGGGCATGCAAATAAGTCCTCGTCCGTATTTTGCCATAAAATTGATAACTTCAGGGGTTACAAATTCTGCTGCGATGGTGAGGTCACCTTCATTTTCTCGATCTTCATCGTCCACCAAAATAATCATTTTACCTTGGCGGTAGTCTTCTATAGCACTTTCAGTTGTTGAAATTGACATCATATATCCTTTTATAAAAAGCCATTCTCATGTAAAAAATGAGTATCTATACGGCTTATATTCTTAGTCGTTTGTTGTATAGTTGTAGAGCGAAGAATATATTTTCCGATCATATCGGTTTCTATATTAATCAACTGTCCCTCTTTCCAAAGTGAGATATTGGTTACTTTCCATGTTTCAGGTATAACATTTACCTCTAAAAAATTATTATCGCAAGTGTTTACCGTTAGACTAATTCCGTCAAGGGCAATTGAACCCTTTGGAATAATACAGGGCGCTATTTCCTCAGAAAAAGTAATTCTAAAACATTTTGAATCACCCACATTCTGGATTTTAGAGAGCTTACCGACGCAGTCAATATGTCCGCTGACGAGATGTCCACCTAGCCTGTCCCCTAAAGCAAGAGCCCTTTCCATGTTCACTTTATCGCCTAAACTAAGCAAGCCAAGGGTAGAACAAGATAAGGTTTCTTCAGAAGTATAAAATGTAAGGATACCATTATCAAAGGATTCCACAGTAAGGCACGCACCATTTATGGCTACAGATTCGCCAAGCACAGGATTCTCAAAAATAAATTTTGGTTTAATACCAAGCCTTGCATCATGAGAGTTTTGATGATTGTTTTTATCAAAAAAAACGATTTCCCCCTGCCCTGCAACTAATCCTGTAAACATATTGGCTCCGGTTTTAAATGTATATGTAAATCACTACCCACAAGTACCGTGTTTTTTATAGTATAACGAAGAGCATCATTCATTGTATGCATTATATTCCCTAGAAACACAGGTTTAGCGGTTTCGTCCCCCATAATCATGGGTGCCATATACAAAATAAGTTCATCAACAAAAGCAGATTTTAAGAGATTAAGCCCAAGGCGAGCTCCCCCTTCACACAGAACATAATGACAGGATTTCGCTAAAAACAAATCCTCAAGTACTTCTTGAATATTCAGTCCTTTTCCATTGGTATTCTGAGAAATACCTTTAATACGCAATCCCTTATTTTCTAAGTTTATCGCCGTGGGGGAAACAGCTTGCCCTTTTGAGCAATAAAAAAATGTTTCCTGCGCCCTTTCTTCAATACACGTAAATTTAGATTTATTCAATGGAGATAATGGTGGTAATTTTGAGCTGATAATAACAGCATAGGGTTGTTTGGTGGCTGTTTTTGTTCTTGCTGTGAGTTTTGGATTATCTTTAAAAAAAGTATTCGCCCCAACTAAAACAGCTCCGCCTGCATTACCAATATTTTCTCGTAATTGCATTAAAACGTTATGGGATTCTGTTCCGCTGATTCGATGATTATCCCCATAACTTGGCCCAATACGCCCATCAAGACTACACGCCATTTTCAAAATAACATAGGGACGTTTTTGTTGTTGCCACACTAGAAAATCTGCTAATAAATCCTTACAGGCTTTTTCTAATATACCGACCTCAACCTTGATATCATTTTTTTCTAAAAACTCAATGCCACCTGCGGCTTTAGGATTTGGGTCAAGCATACCAATAACCACATGCTTAATACCTGATTCCACAATAGCCTTGCTACATGGAGGTGTTTTTCCTGCGTGGTTGCAAGGCTCTAAGGTGACATATAATGTGCAATCCGCAAGTGTATATGGGCTTGCGTTATTTGAAAAATCTACTGTATTTTTGTTACTTACATTCTTCAAATCTCTTTTCTTCTCACAAGCTTTAGAAAGCAAAGGATTGGAAAAATGTACATCAATATTATCAAAAAAACCTTTTCTAATGGCGTCTAATAAGCATTCAATTTCAGCATGAGCTTGCCCGTACTGCGTATGGTAACCTTCTGCAATAATCGCATCTTTGTACGTTAAAACAGCGCCAACGCAAGGGTTTGGTACTGTGTGCCATTTACCTTTTTGAGCAAGTTCAATGGCTTTTTCCATGAATATCTCATGTGTCATTTATACACCTTTATGCATTGTCGGTATAAGAGAGGAGGCTTCAAATTCAATATTTATAAGCTCAATACCCGCTTCTTTAAGCATTTCAATCGCCAAAGTATCGGGGTATTTTTCCGCATGGTAAATGCGTTTAATATTACAATTAATAAGCATTTTACTACAAATTAAACAAGGTTGCGTTGTGCAAAAAATATCAGCGCCTTCTAAAGAAGCACCGTGAACCGCCGCTTGAATTATTACATTTTGTTCTGCGTGTAGACCACGACAGATTTCATGGCGCTCTCCAGATGGGATATTCAGTTGCGTTCGTATGCAACCCCGCTCAAGACAATGCGTAATTTTGCTCGGCACTCCATTATAACCAGTGGCTAAAATATGCCTGTCTTTCACAGCAAGCGCTCCCACTTTACGGCGTGTGCAAGTAGATCGCTCAGACACCATAAAAGCAATGCTCATGAAATATTGTTGCCAAGAAATTCGTTCATCTGACATAAATTGCTCTCATAGAAGTTTATTAGATTATTATTTTTAAAGGAACACAAAAGCCTGTTCGTATTTTTTGTAAACTTTATTTACAAGAAATACATAATCTGGGGGTTTGCCTACCCCAAGGGCGACACCGTCGTTTACGTTTACGAGGTACGAGTAAATACGTAAATAGAGAGCTCAGATGGGGAGTTCAACTCCCCCAAAAAAAATAAATTCAAATAACGTGTAATAACAAGACTCTAGTGAAAATAGTTTCTCACGAAGCAATTTTTTTCATATACTGTACAAGATCATCAATTTCGCTTTTTTGTGTAGCGAATGAGCACATAAGGCGCACTTCATTGGGATCCGTTTCATAACAATAATATTTTTCCATAAGCGTTTGCATCGCTGTATTTGTCATGGTGACAAAAACGGCGTTTGCTTCTGGCTTTTGTATTTGAATGGATTTAATACTGCTTAGTTCTTCCGCAAGATATTGAGCCATATTATTAGCATATCTTGCATTTTCTAGCCATAAATCATTTTTGAAATACTCTATAAATTGTGCAGCAATAAAACGCATTTTAGAAATAAGTTGTAAGGATTGCTTGCGCATGGTTGCATAATCATGGGAAAGCGTACGATTGAAAAAGACAATCGCTTCGCCAAAAACTAAACCATTCTTTGCTCCACCAAGGGATAGCACATCAACTCCAGCGTCTTTTGTCATGGTCTTAATATCAATATCGAGGGCTACACAGGCATTTGATATTCGTGCGCCATCCATATGTACAAGTAAATTATTTTGATGCGCATAGGAACAAATATTTTGTATTTCTTCAAGGGAGTACAAAGTCCCTTTTTCTGTGCTTTGTGTGATGGAAACCACAGCAGGGCTTGACCTATGAAGAGAATCTTTATCTGCGAGATACATGTCGATATCTGATGGTTTCATTTTTCCATTAATCGAGGTAACAGGTAACATTTTTGACCCAATACACGCTTCAGGCGCTCCCGATTCTTCCGTATTTATATGCGCCATTTCGGTGCATATAACGCCTTGCCATGGTCTTAACATAGCTCGTAGGGCAAGAACATTCGCCCCAGTTCCGCTGAGCGCTAAACAAGTGTCGATATCTTCACCAAATATTTTTTGAAACGCCGCATCTGACGCTTTGCAAAAATCATCTTCACCATACGCTTTACTATAGCCAAGATTTGCTTCTACTATAGCATTCATAATCTTAGGGTGTGCGCCTGCAGTGTTATCGCTAGAAAAACCAAGGTTTAAATTTTTCATCTTCAACAATCTCGATATATTTTTAAAGTTTTTTCTACAAATTTTTCTACAGACCAACCGTACACAGAATCTATTTCTTTTGCCTCAAATCTACCTACGCATTCCGTCTGTAATTCATGGCGAAAAGTTTCGTCTTGAGACATGCGCAAAAGTTTTTCCATTCTGTGAAAATCATAGGGTTCGTATATATATTTTTCATCAAGAATATCCGGCATAACCCCAACAGAAGAACTAATAATAGGAACATGACAAGCTATCATTTCAAAAGCTACTCGAGCAACCGTTTCAGAAGAAAGGGAGGCAATAATCCCTAAATCAAGCATGCACATTGTTTTTCGCATATCATCAACATAACCAATACAATGTAAATTCTCTTGAGGGATTCCTAATGTTTTTCCCATTTGACATAAATCTTCGATGGTATAATCACAATCTCCCCCCACTATGGCAAGGTGAAGATTCACAGCAGAAGCTTCTTTTTTAAAATCACTTGCACTCGTTTCAGAATTTAAAGGACTTCCCAGTGGTTTTTTAAATAAATTTTTAAAAACCCCTAAAACTTCTTTATGTCCTTTAACAGGGTCAAGGCGACCTATAAGACCAACAAGAACGTCCTTATCCGTAAGTTTATACTGTGTGCGCATACTCTCTCTATCCTCTTTTGAAGGATAAAACTCTTTTGTATTCACACCGCCTAAAACCGTATGTAATTTTCTTGCTGGAATACCTAAATTCGATGCAAAATATTTTGTCATTTTAGAATTACTGGAAATAACAGCATCTGCACATTTTCTATGTAAAAACTTATTTATCATGTTGGTATCAGGAAGGCGTTGATCGCCTCGTGTGCGTATAAGTTTATAATGGAATTTATGTTTATTCAGCGCCCATAAAAAAAACAATTCCCCTCGATGGCAATTTACGATATCGGGATTAAAAGCACGACAAAGTTCACTGATACCCCGATTACAAGCCCAAATATCTTTTAGTTTTAAAGAGTTGAGCGGTAACTCATATGTATCTAAACCAAGTTTTTTCGCTTTTTGTAAAGGAAGAGAATCTTTTATCCCAACCACGATAGAAGGGTGCCCTGCCTGATTGAGTGCGTGCGCTAAGTACACCGCATACCATGCCGTTGCATTATACCATTGCACATTTATAACTTGAATTGTACGCATTTAATAAATCAACTTTTCTCATCTGCAAGGTCAGCAGCTCTTTGTAAGGCTATTTGTAGGCTATGGCAAACATTATCCTCACCAAGGCTACGTAAAATCCCCATGCGCCGTAAAATCCTTCTTGTTGAAGCAGGAACTTCGGCAAGGACAACTTGATAGCTACGAGAAACTCTGTGTGCTAAAAACGCTTCAAGAACATGAATACCTGTAGCATCAATAGTTGAGACATCACGCATTTGTAATACATACACTTTCACATTCTTATTGGTATGGTTTACTGCGTGTTGAAATCTATCTACCATTCCAAAGAAGAAAGGTCCTGATATACTAAAAAGGTGTACGCCTTCTGCTGTTGAGTTGACAGGAACAAGCCCGTCACCTTCTTCACGAACTATAGTTTCATGTTTGACTTCTTGGATAGAACTTGCTTCGCTCATGCGGCGCATAAATAGAAGGGACGCTACTAAAACACCTATATAAACAGCAACCGTCAAATCGAGTAAAACCGTGAGAGCAAAGCTCAAAACCATAACCATCCAATCTGATTTTGGTCCACGGAAAATATTTCTAATAGAATTCACTTCTAGCATACCGTAGGAAATAATTATCATTACAGCAGCAAGGCACGTAAGAGGAATAGCAGATGTAAGGGGTGATAACCACAAAACAAAAACAAGCACAGTAATACCATGAATAATAGCAGATAAAGGCGAACGCGCCCCGCTACTAATATTAGTAGCCGTTCTTGCAATTGCTCCCGTAGCAGGAATACCACCAAGAACCGCACAAGCGATATTGCCTGTCCCCTGTGCCACAAGTTCCATATTGGAATAATGCTTATCACCTGTCATACTGTCCGCCACAACGCAAGTAAGCAAGGATTCTAGACCTGCTAGAATAGCAATGGTTATGGCATCAGGCAAAAGCATTTGAACAATAGCCATATTTATTTCTGGCCACTGAAAGGAAGGAAGCACGGCAGGAATCGCACCATAACGAGAAGCGATAGTTTCAACAGGTGCGTCTAAAAACCAAACTAAAAGCCCACCAACAACAACACCAAGAACAGGAGCAGGGATTTTAGGCGCATAACATTTTATAGTTATCATTATCACCAAGGTAATAAGCCCAATACCTAATGTTATCGGAGAGGTTGTTCCTATTTCGCTTAGATATAAAATCCATTTTGATATAAATTCAGGAGGAACTTGTGTAATAGAAAGACCAAAAAGATCACCTATTTGAGATGAAAAAACAATAATTGAAATACCAGCCGTAAAACCTGTGGTAACGGGGTATGGAATAAATTTAATAAGATTGCCTAAGCGGAAAAAACCAGCAAGACAAAGCATTACCCCTGCCATAAGTGTCGTCACCATAAGCCCATCATAACCGTGGCGGTATACAATGCCATAAATAATAACAACAAAAGCACCCGTTGGCCCACTTACTTGAAAGCGACTCCCGCCAAGTACCCCAATAATAACACCTGCAAGAATAGCCGTATAAAGACCCTGAATAGGGTTCACACCAGAGGCTATAGCAAACGCCATAGCTAATGGCATAGCAACAATACCAACAGTTATCCCTGCAATAATATCACGAAAAAGATCCTCGGCACTATAGCCATTTTTAAACACGGCAAAGAGTTTAGGATAAAAAGGGTCAATCGGTTTCTGATTTCGGTTATTCGGTGAATGAATACCTGAAAATGTTTTGCGATGTGCTATACGAGCCATAATACGATGTACAGAACGAGAGATTACGTTAGGCATAGGATCAATTCCGCTGAGTTTTTAAAGTTTAAATGAGAAAATGTTTATGTTATACGTAGGCATAATTTATGAACATCAAGCATTAATAAGGCAAATAGAAAACTATTCTTCAAAAAGCAGACGAGCAAAAACTTGAGCATCCCCAATAGTTGAAGAAATACGAGAACCTTCATTTGGTTGATGATAATTTGGCATAGCACTCGACCACACAGCCGCAGGAATATCAAGGGCACGGATTCGACTAGCCATAGTTGAACCACCAACACCGCCAGGAATACAATCGATATTATAGGTGGTTTTTATGGATTTCTGTAGTCTTACCACAACTTCACTTTTAGGATCTGTTGGTTTTGCCGCAGGTTCTGCGCTATATATTTCCACATTCACGTTGACACCGTGAATGCTTTCAATTTCAGATCCTAGTTTTTTCACTAAAGAGACAATATGGTCAATCGTATACGCAGGAAGAACTCGACAATCAATAAAAAAGACTTCCTTTCCAGGAATAGTATTGATATTGGGAACATTAGAATCATGGCGAGTGGGTATGATAGTCGTTCTATCAGGAGAAAAAAGAGCGTTGCGCTCAGAAAGTGCATTTTCTACTTCTTTCATTCTCAATATCATTTCAGCACTTGCAACAAGAGCATTAACACCGTCTTCAGGTGTAGAAGCATGGCACTGCTTGCCTAATACAGAAACACGAAGCCAAAGAACACCTTTTTCTGCAACCTCAAGCAAATCTCCTGCTTTCGTCCCAAAGTCAGGAACTAAAACCAAATCATCAGACTTGATAGGGCATGGGAACTCTTTTAAAATATAATCGATACCATAGGTGTTTTGAGACTCTTCGTCGGAAAGAAGCATGATGGAAAGCCCATAATCTGAAACTATCTTTTGCTCAGAGAGCACTTTTGCGATAAGCAACGCAGCAACAATACTTTGCTGATTATCTTCTACTCCACGCCCACGAATAATGTCAGGGTCATTTTTATCTATAGTCAATTCCCAGGGATTAGAATCCCAAAAACTAAGCTCTCCTGGAGGAACAACATCAAGATGACAAAGAAGCCATACTTTTTTTTCTTGTTTACCTTTGATATTCACAATAATATTAGGGCGCTTACCTGATGGAGCACGAGGGTCAGGTGCATCCATACGTTCAATATCGGTTATTCCCCATGATCTAAGTTTCTCTTCAAGCCATATCGCTTTTTCCCATTCTCCAACGCCACCATCGGTGGGGCTGATCGCAGGACGACAAGTCATACCAGATTGAAGTTCATGTACTAATTTATGGCATTTTGAAATTTCATCTAATAATTTTTTTTTCATATGTACCCTCTTTTAGGCTTCGTAAATACTACGTTCAAATTTTATTAAGTAAAAACCTATTTATTGATTCAAAATATTAACACGTTTATATCATGTAAGATAAAAATACACTAGATTAAAAATGAGCATTTAAATAAAAAAAAAGCCCCAAAAGGGGCTTCTTTATAAATCGGTTGGTAAGGATTAACGACCCTTTGCAGCACGTTTAGATGCTTTAAGTGGGTTAACCTTAACTTTAACGCTTGCTTCAGCTTTAATATGGGTTGCAAAGTTACAACGACCTTGACTCCATTTTTTAGCAGGGGTTGGATAGCTAGCGCAAAATTCTTGCTCTTCAAAGGTGCGAACACGGTCACAGCCGTTGCATTGTTCTACAATGTTTTGTAGAATAACACCGCTCAATTGAACACCGTCATTGGTTTTTACAGCGCCTTCCAAGGTTTTATTAGCCGTACTCATGATGACCTCCATCGTCTCTTTAAAAATAGTTCAGCAAATTACGAACAAATATCCGCACAAATAAATTTAGTCTTCTTTATTTAATCTGTTTGACTGAATCTTTTCGCTTGCATTCTTATTTATGTCAAGCAATTTTTTTAATAAAAACATCATTCATTGACTATTTTAGGAATAATTACTATTATAAAGTCATAAAACAACACAGGAGAATATATATATGCCTAGCTTTAGAAGCAATAAAAAAATTATTCGTGAATGGATTCAAAGAACAGATTGGGTAAAAGAAATACCTTTACCTGCGCAGCTTGACGCATCTACTGAAATGGAAATCATAAACGCCCTTTTTGCCTGTTTGCCTCAAGGTGATATTATAACCAAAAGAGCCGCCTATACAATAGGTCTAACCATTAGTAATCTTTATAAAAAAAATACTGAACAAGCCAAGGTTTGTATTCGTCGTTTCATGTGGCATATGAATGAAGAATCTGGAAATATTGGTTGGGGAATTCCCCAAGCTTTTGGAGAAAGTTTGGCGCAAAACGCCGAGCTTGCAAAGGTTTACCATAATGTGCTAATCTCCTATGTGTATAATATAAATAGTGATAGCAATTATTGCGACCATGCCCCTTTACGGGTAGCCTGTTATGAAGGTGTTTATATTATGGGCTTAGTAAGAAAAGAATATAGGGAGCGCATTTGCACAGTGCTTCAGGCTTCGTTAGAAGATGATCCAGCCTGTCTAGAATTTATGAAACGTATTTTAAATGAATTTCAATGCGCGTGACACTTTGTAACAAGCAAGGGAGTAAATAAATAAAAATGAACGAGTATTATCTAAGATTTCTTAATTCAGAAGTGGAAGCACGAGATGCCAACGATTGTTTATTTCATATTATTCCTGTTCCCTATGAAGCAAGCGTCAGTTATGGCGGTGGCACGTCAAAAGGGCCAGGCGCTATATTAGAGGCTTCTGACCAACTTGAATTGTTCAATGGCAAGGATTGTCCAGGGGAAAAAGGCATATTCACACATAGGCCTATCAACTGTGCAGGAAATGCGGAAGACGTTTTAAATAATATCTATATAGCAACAAAAACAGTTTTAGATATGGGCAAATTCCCTATTTTACTTGGTGGTGAGCATTCTATTACTTACGGTGCGCTCAAAGCAATCAAGGAAAAAATAGGAACTTTTGGCGTGGTACAATTTGATGCCCATGCAGATTTACGTGATGAGTATATGGATTCTAAGTGGAGTCATGCCAGTGTCATGCGCAGAGCCGTTGATGACCTTGGACTGCCACTGCTTCAGCTAGGTAATAGGGCTTTTTGTCTTGAAGAATACGAAGCACGCAAAAAATTCAACGTGCATAGTTTCGATGCTGAATTTTTAGCACGCAACCCTATCCCTCAAAATCTTTTACCTGAAGACTTTCCTGAAAATATATTCATCACCTTTGATGTCGATGGTCTTGATCCTTCCATTATGCCAAATACAGGAACACCTGTGGCAGGTGGTTTACAATGGTATCAAGCCCTTGATTTAGCGAGAGCGTCTTTGGAAAATCGAAAACTTATTGGCTTTGACGTGGTGGAACTTGCACCAATACCAGGGCAGATTATGTCAGATTTTATAAGCGCACAGCTTACCTATGCACTTATGGGAATGGTGGAATAATTAGAATTTTGAGATGAGTTTATTATTGAGGGGGAAAACCACGTTTTTTTGAAAAAAACGTGGTTTTCCCCCTCAAACTCCCCCTTTCCTTAAAAAACATTTACCAACTACTCAATTTAATCTTCCTTAACTAAATAGGCGAATTCAGCAAAGACATAATAAATTCAAATTCTTCTTTACGCACAGGCTGAACAGATAAACGGCTACCCTTCCGCATAAGTTCCATATCCGCTAAAGCGGCTTCACGGCTCAAAAGCTTACGGGGAAAAGGTATTTTAAATTCCTGATCAAGCTTCACATCCACCATAAACCATAACGGCTTGTCTGGTCTTGAACGAGCGTCATAATGTTCATCATTCAAATCCCATGCAAAATGGTCAGGGTATGCCTCTTTCACGATAGTAACCGTGCCAACTATTTCAGGTTCTTTTCCACTATGATAAAAAAATCCCCTATCCCCCACCTTCATGGATTTCATGAGATTTCTCGCTTGATAATTGCGCACGCCGTCCCATGAAGTTGTTTGATTTGCTGCGTCTTTTAAATTCTCCAAAGAAAAACAATGGGGTTCTGTTTTAAAGAGCCAATATTCCATAAATACCTTCTTGTTTGAATGTTTATAAATAAATAAAACAATTTCTTATAAATTTCAACTTTTCAATTCTCTCATTTTTTGTTATCGTCACGTAGTTTAAATTTATTTTTTTGGGGGAGTTGAACTCCCCATCTGAGCTCTCTATTTACGTATTTACTCGTGCCTCATAAACGTAAACGACGGTGTCGCCCTTGGGGTAGGCAAACCCCCACGTTACGTATTTTTTGTAAACTTTGTTTACAAAAAATACTAATATATGAGATTTCCAGCCACCCAATAGCGACCAAAGGTCGTTTGTATTTACGAAAAATGAGTAATTACAATAAAAGAAATTACCCCCTAAATGTTTTTTCAGGAAAGGGGGAGTTTGAGGGGGAAAACCTCATTTTTTTCAAAAAAATGGGGTTTTCCCTCTCACAAAAAATATCACATAAAACAAAAATAGGGTTTTCCCTCTCACAAAAAATATCACATAAAACAAAAATGGGGTTTTCCCTCTCACAAAAAATATCGCATAAAACAAAAATGGGGTTTTCCCCTTCACAAAACAATATCACATTTTATAATGAGGCGCATATGTTCACATTGATTGCAAAGGAAATGTTATTATCTGTCAAGCAAATTGAGACAGTTGTTCAACTATTAGATGAAGGTTCTACCGTTCCTTTTATCGCTCGTTACCGTAAAGAATCTACGGGCAGTCTTGACGAAGTTGTGATTGCCAACATACGAGATAGGCATATTGCTCTTGTAGAGCTTGGGAAAAGGCGTGAAGCCATTCTCTCCTCCCTTGGAGAAAGAGATTTGCTCACAGACGAATTGAGCATAGCTGTCAAGAACGCCAGCAGTATGACACTACTAGAGGATATTTATTTACCCTATAGACCAAAGCGTCGCACACGAGCAACTATGGCAAGGGAACGAGGCTTAGCTCCTTTGGCAAAATGGCTTATGGCTTCCATAAATATTCCCAACGCTAATCCTAGCTTAGAAGCCGAAAAGTTTATTCAAATAGTAGAAAAAACACAGACTAAAGACAGCATAGATAAAAACGTGCCCGATTCTGCCGCAGCTCTCGCAGGCGCAAGGGATATTATAGCAGAAGAAATAAATGAAAACAGCGTAACACGACAAGAAATACGAACAATTTTTGCTAAAGATGGCATTTTATCTTGCAAAGTTATTTCAGGTAAAGAAGCGGAAGGGATAAAATTTCAAGATTATTTCACCTATGAAGAACAAGTTTCCCGTATTCCTTCACACAGAATATTGGCTGTTTTACGTGGCGAAGAAGAAGGCTTTCTTCGAGTTTCTTTGCGCCCTCAAAATGAGGAAATCGCAGAAAAGAGCATGGAACGAGCCCTTAAGTTAAATACCTCTCCTGCGAGCCTAGAAGTGCGAAAAGCGGCGCAAGATGCCTATCAGCGTTTACTTGCTCCTTCCTTGGAAACAGAGCTGCGCACCGTATTAAAAAAGCGAGCAGACACGGAAGCCATACGTATTTTTTCAGACAATATACGAGAGCTTTTACTCGCTCCCCCACTTGGCTCAAAATCTATTATGGGTGTCGACCCTGGTTTTCGTACAGGTTGCAAAGTTGCCTGCTGTAACGCTGAAGGGAAGCTTTTAGAATATGCCGTCATTAATCCCCATACAGGTTCAGACGCCGCACGCATAGAAGCAGAAAAAACAATGCTCAAATTGATAAAGAATAACCATATTGAAGCGGTGGCTGTAGGTAATGGAACAGCAGGACGAGAAACGGAAACTTTCCTCAAAAATATAGCGAACTGGGATAAATCTGTCGCTATTATTATGGTGAGTGAAAGCGGCGCCTCTGTTTATTCCGCATCTGAAGTGGCACGTACAGAATTTCCAGATTTAGACCTCACCTATCGTGGTGCCGTATCCATAGCACGCAGACTAGCCGACCCCCTAGCAGAGCTTGTAAAAATCGACCCAAAATCCATCGGTGTCGGGCAATACCAACATGACGTTCATCAAGGCGAACTCAAAAAAGGCTTAGATGATACGGTCATGCACTGCGTGAATGCGGTGGGTGTGGACATAAACACCGCAAGCGAACAACTTCTCGCTTATGTTTCAGGTTTAGGGCCGATTCTGGCTAAGAATATTGTTAACCACCGTCATGAAAATGGGCCTTTTACAAACAGAAAAAAACTTCTAAAGGTGGCACGTCTTGGTGCAAAAGCCTTTGAACAATGTTCTGGATTTTTGCGTATTCAAGACGGAAATCAACCCTTAGACGCCAGTGCCGTTCACCCTGAATCTTACCCCATAGTTGAAAAAATGGCGTCTGATTCTGCCGTTTCTGTACAAGAACTTATGAAGAATTCCACCTTACGTGCCTCCATAAAACTTTCGCAGTACGTGACAGAAACCATAGGTTTGCCAACACTCACCGACATCATGGCAGAGCTGGAAAAGCCAGGAAGAGACCCTCGCCCAGCCTTTGCCCTTTTCTCCTACACTGACGGTATTGCAGATATAAAAGACCTAAGCAAAGGAATGCGTGTCAACGGAATTATTACCAACGTCACCGCCTTCGGAGCTTTTGTTGATATAGGTGTTCATCAAGACGGACTTGTACACGTGAGCCAACTTGCTGACCATTTTGTTAAAAACACCGCCGATGTGGCACGCACAGGGCAATATGTCTCTGTTACCGTCGTAGACGTCGATGTGGACAGAAAACGAATATCTCTCAGCATGAAAAGCGGAGACTAGCTATTTTTTGAGTGAGTATATTTTGGGAGATTATGTATTTTTCGGGGGAAGAAAACCCTTTTTATAAAAAGGGCTTTTCTTCCCCCGAACCCCCATCTTTCCTAAAAATTTTATCGAAAGCATTATGTTGTACTTATTAAAGAAAAAACCTCGTTCTGTACTTTGAAAGGTATAAAACGAGGGTTTCTTTTTATAAAAATATATTTATTTTGATTAGGTATATTTTGGTTCGTCTGTTCGTACAATTTGAAAGGCTTTATTCGCCTTTACTATTCCAGGAAGTCCCCAGTATTTTGTCACACCAGAAATAGAACATGGCAAAAGCTGTTCAACGTCTGTATCCAGGGCGATAACATCACCGACTTTGAGTCGTAAAAGCTGGTTACTTGTAATTTGAGAAGTACCAAGGCCTACTTTTAAATCGATAGGTGTTTCTAAAAGTCTATCTTTCAATCGACCAACCCAAGCATGGTCAACTT
>CAMQVJ010000001.1 GCA_947038175.1 uncultured Desulfovibrio sp. | reverse complement strand
ATAACCGATGCTGGCTGGGTTTATGTCACTATTGTTTTGGATTGGTATTTGCGAAAATAGTTGGGTATCATATTGGCTGTCAAAACAAGAGAAACTGGGTAAAACAAGTCACTGGCTTGAAACCCGTAATATGGCAGTTCACAATAATTTCCCAGAAGACGCTCGAGGAATAGATATCAGCCCATTTCTGTTGTGTGAATGATAATGGCTGCCAACCAACAAGTACAAGCTTCATGAAGGAATGTGAATTACTTGAAATTAATCAGTCAGTTACAAGCTATAATAACCCTAAAGGAAATGGAGACACTCAGTCGTTATGATATTACGTTAAAAGTGGACATATTGAGAGAAAAAGTGCAGGGATTTTAGCCGATTTCATGAGATTTAAGAAAAAGAATAATAGAAATAAAAAAGCATTTATTCTTAACAAAAAAACTTCGATTCAAAGTAATCTTTGGACCGAAGTTTTTACTATGTAGCTATTCAAGCTTACACAGCTACTGCAATTATAGTTCTACTGGGTTTATGCAGTTTTTTTATGATTAGGTTATTTTATTGTAATTCTACCTTCGCCAAGAGGGTCACTATATGTTTCAGGGTTTTCTTTGTATTCTTTGTTGAAATATTTGATAATCGCCTCGTAATCACCAATAAATTCGTCTTGTATTATTTCGTTATCCATAAACATAGAGAATCCGTCTCCGCCATATTTTAATAAGAAGCTAACGCTAGTTACGGTGTAATCTTTGTCTAGGACAAGTGGTTCACCATTTATAAGCACATCGCTTACACGGTATTCACCCTTTACGCCCATAAACATGCCATCTTCATCTAGTTCAACCGAGCTTTCTATGCCAGAGTTAATGGTGAATGTGATTCCAGATACCTGTAAAAATGCACCAGAATCTCCATTGATATCTCTTGCTCCATGTTCTAGGGCGTCTAGTATTTCCTGACCCGTGGCAGATACCTTACAAAGACCATTGCTAAAAGGAACAACGGCTAAAATATCGGCATATGTAACGTCGCCAGCCTTTATCGAGGAACGCACACCGCCGCCATTTATGATGGCAACATCAGATTCTGCAGCAGAGCGGAAAGCGTCCGATACTAGATTTCCAAGGTTGGTTTCTTGACCACGAATAATGCGTTCTTCTGTCACTGCATCAGATGCTACAAAATCTAGTTTTGTTGAAGCAACTACTTTGTTTAGCTCGCCTTCAAACTCTGTATTAATTTTAGTAATAAGTGTCTCGATGGCTTTGTCTTTTTCGTCATAATCTGAAATGAGGCCTGTAGTCATATTGCCATCTTCTTCAATAAGCAAAAATCCGATATTTTCCAGTTTTGTTCCTGTTGAGGATAGAAGAACAAAATCATTTTCTTCATTTCGAACACGAGCGCTTTCGATTTTAGCATGAGTGTGTCCGTCCAGAACCACATCAATACCAGTGGTGTTTTTGATTAACGAGTAAGAAGTATATGGTGCGCCCTCGTCGTCGGTACCAAGGTGAGAAAGGACTACAACAATGTCGGCTCCTTCAGCTCTAGCGCTGTCAACTTGTTCTTGCATTTCAGCCCATAATGCGTCGCCAGTTCCATCTTGTAGAAAATTATACTGAATATTTCCAGCCTCATCCATAAAGTTTTTAGGGGAACTTTTGATTTGTGATAGTGGGGTAGTGATTCCAACAAAAGCAATCTTTATACCAGCCTCTTCTTTGATTACATAAGAATCCAAGACCTGCTCGCCTGTTGTATTATCAACAAAGTTTATCGACAAGAATGGGAACTCGGCTGCTTCACGAGCTGCCATGAATTCAGGCATACCAAAGTCAAATTCGTGGTTACCTATCGACATAGCATCGTAACCCATGGCGTTTTTGATCTCGACGATTGCCATACCGTCACTTAGCGTGCCAAGTGCAGAACCTTGCAGGGCATCACCAGTGTCCACAAGCAAAGTCGACATACCGTCTTTGATCAAACTGTTTTCAAATGCTTTTAGACCAGCATAGCCAATTTCCTTATCTACGGCGCAATGCACATCACCAGTATACAAAATGGCAATGTCGCCAGTTTGCTCGGATGCTCCATCAACAGGCGCTGTTGTACATCCATTCAAAAGTAGAATAACGGACATTGCTAATGGGAAATAAAAATGCTTTTTCATATTTCAATCCTTTCATTTATAAGAGCATAATTTTTTTCTTAACGTACATTTTACATATAGAAATCAAATAATTATTAAATTACCACCCCCGTTATTAAAACAATAGATAGATAACGTCAAGTATATCTTTATATCTCTTCGCACATAGCCAGTGGCGGCTAGTAAAGTTAGACAACACAAACCGTCACACCCTTCGTACACAGGTAACTTAGCTCAAAAAGTTGTAATGACTCCCTCTAAGTCAAGCTACATTTAAGAGAGTTTTCCTTAAAGTTTTGTTACCAGTTTTATGTACCGATTGTGGTGTATTCCAGTTCAGTGCCATATGTAGATACTCAGTATTATATTCATGAATCCATGCACTTAGCTTGCTTTGAATCTCCCGTAAACTTTGCCACTATTCAAGCCATAAGCATTCTTCTTTGATTGTACGCATCATTCTTTCCGTGTCTGCATTTCCTTTAGGGTGATTATAAATTGTAAATGACTGATTAGTTTTAAGTAATTTACAATAATTTATGAATAACAAAAAAGAATCATAAAAGGCCATGATTGAATGACTTTTTATGATTCTTTTCGTTTATGTTTTCAACGGTTTTTCAACCTATTATTAGAAAGCCATTAAGCTATGGCGCCGTTTTTTGACCACCTGGCCAAATTACCTTGCTTTCATCAAAAGTAAAGTTTCCTTGGCTATCGAGCTTGCCTACTTTTTGGTAATCGATATCAGGTCCACTAGGATTCATGATGGTATAAAACCAACGTTCAATATAGCTTTGTTCTTCTTTAAATCCGTGCAAATTGATAATATCAATATCCATGGATTCACGATTATTCGTTCCTTCCTCGATATTGATTTTTCCTGTCAGCCCCATATAGTTTGGTTTTCTTAGATAAGGCATAAGTGCTTCAGGTGTAATTTCAATTCCGTCTACTTTCGCAAGGGCAATGGCCTCAGCTATTATACGAATATTGTCATAACCCAAAATTCCCCATAAAAAAGCACTACTGTCTTGTGATATTTCCTTGCCCACTTTTTTAGAAAGACGCTCTATATAAGAGTGAAGTTCTGGTGTATCTGGAAATGTTGTTTTGGGTGCAAAATTTCCAATAGCACCGATGAGTGCCATTTGAGAATTGTTTGGGGAAAGAATTTCGGAAGAATAAAAACTATATCCTTCTGTATCCATACCAAGGGATCGTGCGGCTTGAAAAGCAAGCGCAGTATCTGGCACAGGCATAACTATAAAAATCTGCTTTGTGCCTTTAGCCTTAGCTTGTGAAAGGTAATAATATACTTTTTCAAAGCTACTGTTACGGTCATAACCATAGACACTATCCACACGCACGTTGCGTTCTTCTGCGTCTTTTAGGAGAGCATCCTTAGCGGAAGACCCCCAAATGTCAGTGGTATGTAAAATAGAAATGCCGTTTAGTTCATATTTTTCAAGTATAGGAAAGAATACTCGCTCAAATACAGAGCTAGGACTCATCACACGTACAAAAAAAGGATAATCCTCAGTGCTACCAAGCGGTTCTGCACCTGCACCATAGGAAACGGCAGGCACTTTATATTTTGTTGCGATATCTGCAAAAATAGAGGCAGGGCCTGAGCAATCTATGCCAACAACAGCCAAAATTCCATCTCTTGAAAATAAATCTTCCCCAAGTTCATGAGCGCCTTGCTCAGCACAACGAAAATCGAGGATATTCTCATTTCGCAAACTCAAGCTATCATCGCCAAGTATTCCGCTTTTGTTTATATCATCAACAGCAATTTGAGCGGAAATACGAGCATAATCGCCCCAGTCAGCATAAAGTCCGTTGGAATAAGACATGGTGAAAAGGCCACCAAGTTCATAAGTTTTGGCATTTACGGGCGCACTGAATAAGAGCACTGCGCAAAGTGCAAGTATGAGAGATTTTATATTATTCATACAAATCCTGCCTTATGCTTTAGGTGTTTTGGTAAGTTTTTGAGTGAATTGTTCCGTAATGAATCCAAGAATAACACCAAGAACGAGTGAAATAAAAGTTTCCCAAGGTAAGGCCCCAGCTCCCATGTAAGAAGCACAGCCTACAAATGCGCCTGGAATAAAGAAGCATTTGCAAGTACCCATAAGGCAAAAAACAAAAATAACAGCTGCAAGAGGTAATAAAATAGGAGTAAAAGAGGCGCTCATAGCAGCCAGTTCAAGAACAAGGTAGCCGCCACCTAAGCCAACTAAAACAGAAGCAAAGGTTTTTAGTAGCCCAGAAACTTGTCCACCAGAAGCAAAAAATGTTGCCCATGAAAGAAACACAACCCAAGCGATTAAACCCATGGGTGCAGAATATTGTCCTACAATTGCAGCTAAAGGAGCTACAAATAAACCTAAAACTAAATGAAACTTCATGACATCTTTCCTTCGGTTACAGTTCAAAAAAACATTTTAAATATCCAGTCCAAATTTAAATCACCGCGTATGCAAATTGGCGCCGTAAATTAGCATACGCCAATTATGCGCATAACACACTGCAATATAAGGGGGATTGAACACAGCAATCATTAACATAATTAAAAAAAACACGCAAGTAAACAAATAGGTTTAGGTTAATATTGTTGGGAATATAAGCCTGTCCCTGCTACGGTTAGGCAATATATTAATAAGGGGTATTGTTCAAACTTATTAAATTATTTCAGCTGTTTCTGTTGCGTTAGCGAGTCTTTGTGCAAAGTAACTCAGAAATATTAGATAGTTTTTTGTGTTATTTCAAATGATTTGGTAAATAACTAGTAAAGGGGACAAAAGATGCCTTTAATATTAGCTACGTAAGGTTTATGGATGGAATAGAAATTTACCGTTCAACACAATATAGCCTTGACGGCGAGCTACAAGCTATCTATTTGAATCAACCTATATTTGACGCAGTAGTTTTTGGTCGTATGTATTCAAAGCATTATAACGGCAAATAAAAAGCAATTTCTCCGTTTAGATATCTTCATATCCACAAATCAGCACCGCCCCACTTGGGCGGTGCTGATTTATTATATCCGATAAAACCAAAGCTCTGGATATAACGGAGGAAATTATTGTGCATTACAATACCGTATAATTTTTGTAAATTTCAAAAAATTACCTGATATACAGAGAATGCGTTAAAGGTGTTTATTTGATATATCCGTTTTTACGCAAGAAATCTTTAGAAACGTTCTCTGGTGATTCTTCACCAATTTCAATGCGATAATTTAATTCACTTACGATTTCTTCGGTTAATTTGCCCGCTAAAATATTCATAACATCTCCAAGTTCTGGATATTTTCTAAGCGTTTCTGCTCGCATTACGGGTACGGAGAAATAATCTAAAAAGAATTTCTTATTATCTTTAAGAATTTTTAAATTATATTTATGCACCATGGAGTCTGTTGTATTAGCAACAATAACATCGCAATTTTTACTATCAATTGCAGCGTATCTCAAACCTCCATCCATGGGTTTTATTTCCTTGAATTTCAGTGGATATACTTTTCGTAGGCCAAGTAAGCCATCTTCTCTGTTGGTAAATTCAAACGAAGTAGTGAAAACCATCTGGTCTGCAACACGTGTGAGGTCAGTAATATTTTCCAATTTATGTTTTTTTGCCGTTTCTTGGCGTACAGCGAGAGCGTATAAATTGTTAAAGCCCCAATCTTCAAATACTTCCAAGTTGTATTGTTCTTTATACATAGTTTTTATGGTGTCGTGGACATATTTGGAATCTTTTGCAAGAGGCTGCTGTAAAATACTAGCAAATATAGTTCCTGTGTATTCCACCTGAATATCCACCTCTCCAGACACAAGTGCTTCAAAACATACTTGTGTACCACCCATATTAAATTTTCTGTCAACCGTGATGTCAGTTCTATCTTCTATCAGGTCTGAAATCATATTCGCCATGAGAAATTGCTCTGGAGCATTTTTACAAGTAACACTTACTACTTTACCCTCAGTGGCTTTTTCACTAAAAGTAATGAAAAAGAGCAGGGTAAATAATGCGCCCATTATGATGTATAGAGAAAACTTTCTTTTCTGTTTGAGAAGACGAAGTTTTTCTTTAGAATCTGGCAAAGCAAGCCCCACACGTAAGCTGATGGGAGTAACAATTTTTTCAATCTGCGAGAACAGATAATCTGCAAGCAAGGCAAGCAAACAAGCAGGTATTGCACCGCTCAGTATCATGTTAGTATTAACCATTTGAAGGCCAGAATAAATAAGATAACCCAATCCTCCTGCGCCAATAAGAGCAGCCAGTGTCATAAGTCCAACTGCAATAACAGCGGAAATTCTAACCCCAGCCATAATTACGGGAAGTGCAATAGGAAATTGCACTCGGGTAAGGATCTGAAACTCTGTCATGCCAATAGCTTTTGCTGCATCCAAAGTTTCTTTGTCGATATTTAAAAGAGCTGTTGCGGTATTTTTAACAATAGGCATCAATGAATACAGTACCACCATAAAAACAGCTGGAACTAAACCTATACCTAAAAATGGAATTAGAAAACCAAGTGCCGCCATGCTAGGAATAGCTTGCATAACATTTACCACACCCATCACAGGCTTGTGCAATTTGGTAAATCTGCTGATAATGATACCGAGAGGTATGCCAATCAATGCGGCAATAATCACGGAAAGCAAAGTCATTTGAATATGTTCCATAAGTAATGTCAAAATCTGATCTTGCCTTTCCATTACAAATGCTACAAAACTTTGAATGAATTCTGTAAACGTTAGCTCTTTCATATTGTTTCGTCCTCTTCGATAAATTGCTTGCTTAATGTCAAGACAAGATCACTGCGTGTGATAAGACCCAAAAGGATATTATTTTCAGAAACAACTGGAATGGAGGACAATGCGCTATCTGTAACTATTTTTAATAAATCAACAATATTTTCTTCTGGCGAAACTTTTGGAATCTCCGTTTTCATCAATTCACCTACAATAGTTTTGGGTGCAGTTTTTGCTCGAAATTGGGAGGAGCTGAGAACCCCTTCAACTTTATTATCGCTATCAACCACAATCAAACTACCTACTTTTTTAATCACCATCATTTCAATGGCGCGCACTAAGGTCATTTTAGACCCAACGGTAACAGGATTATGAATCATGATATCCTGAACCTTGATCATTTCTGGTTGACTCCAGATACGTTTTGCCCCCACAAATTCTTTCACAAAATTATTGCTAGGATGTTTCATTATATTTTCAGGAGTATCAAATTGTAGAATATTCCCTTCATTCATGATGCAAATATTGTCGGCAATTTTAATGGCTTCATCCATATCATGCGTTACAAAGACAATTGTTTTTTTAACATGTTCTTGCAGGTGCACGAGCTCATCTTGTAACTGACTTCTGGTAATTGGATCAAGCGCTGAAAAAGGTTCATCCATAAGAATGACGTCAGGGTCAAGAGCAAGGGCTCTAGCAACGCCAATGCGCTGCAATTGACCACCAGAAAGTTGAGGAGGGTAACGATATAAATAAGTTTCTGCGTCAAGCCGTACAGTTTCCATGAGCTCAAGGGTGCGCTTGACTATTTTTACTGTATCCATTTTCATTATTGTCGGAATAATTTCAATATTTTCTTGCACGGTCATGTGCGGAAATAAACCGGTTTGCTGAATGACATACCCCATTTTTCGGCGTAATTGGATGGGATCTATTTTTGTAATATCTTCTCCATTGAGGAGTATCTTGCCACTACTCAATTTGATAAGTCGGTTCATGAGTTTTAAGCAAGTGGTTTTGCCGCATCCACTGGGGCCAATTAAAACAGTAATTTCGCCTTTGGGAATTTTAAAATCAACCTTGTTTAAAACTTTGTGATTACGATAACTTTTCTCTACAGCAATAAATTCTAACACTACCCTCATCCTTGGTTAATTGTTCTAAACCTTTCAATACATTTATCCTCTTTTATTTATTTTTTGGCACACCAATGCAAGCCATGCAAAGGGATTTACCCATTAATAGGTTCTAACTTTGGCTTCTTTACATGCAGACCTGTAAAGATTCGCATATAGTTCAAGCTCTTTTCTATCTGAAAGAAAAATGAGCGAGACACTCTACCATAGCATACTTTTATACAATATATGCTCTTTTTGTTTGTTTTTTATTTGTTTTCACATAGTACACGTATTCACTAACCAAAACATCTAGCTTAACGTTGTTTCGCAACACCTATTTAATACATAAAAAGGATGCGTTGATACAAAATATCATCTATATATTCTATGTGGTTAGACTTTTTATCAAGAAAAGATGTGAACCAAAGCTTCCAAATTATCGGAGATTTAAAATGGTTGCTCGTTAGATAATCCTTCCGCATGGGGTGTTCTTTATTCTGCATCAAAACCATTAAAAGTGTCATACATGGTAATGCTTGGTCAAGCTTGCCTGGAATGCTGACATAATTAATAATATATCCAAAGTATTTACCCTCATGCAGGCGATTGACTCTAGCAATAGCCTGTAAAAGAGTGTGTTCTTTCATGCTTTTGCACAAATAGAGAAACGTATTTTTAGGAGCATCAAAACCTTTCTCTGAAACAAGGATTACTTCATGTTAATTGAGACTATAGCTATCGGGATTTTATACGGATTTTTCCTTTTTGAGTGGCTTGGGTTGGTTGTGGGTGGTCTTGTCGCTCCTGGCTATATGGCGTTGTATTTTGATCAACCAATAGTGATTGCTTTGTGCATAGGCATTGGGTTGCTAACGATGTTTTTGGTGCGTTGTCTCTCCCGCGTAAGTATTATTTACGGTCGCCGTCGTTTCATCATAAGTATTATTATGGCCTTTGCTTTACAATGGACAGTTGGTGCATATCTTATGGGGGCAAGCTTTACACAAGGTAATATTGAAGTAGTAGGTTATATTATTCCTGGTTTACTTGCGCTTAATATAGCCACTCTTGCTGCGTGTGATGTATTAAAGCTGAAGCCTACGCTTATTAGTTCTGTTGGTGCGTCAACCTATGGTGCAAATATCCCTCATTTTACATGGCTTGATATGGAAGCGCGTCTTTATGAAAAAAAGCTTATTTCTAATCGCTCTCAATATGCATCTCTTGGTGGTATTATGGATACAGAGGGTGGTATAGACGGTACAGGCATTTCTTTTGCCGAAGCAAGCATTGTTAAGCATGGGGCTTTTTACCTTCAAGAAGGTACGCCGAAAACCGTTATTTTTGATGTACAACGCCGCATGCAAATATATACAGCTAAGGTATTACCAGCAGCATTTATCAATGTAGGAGGCAATGTAACTGCACTTGGTTGGGTAGCAGAATCTGCTCTTGTAGATAATGGGTTTTTGCAAAGCCTGCCTTATTCTGAAAGTGAGCAAAGAGGGCTTATTTTTCGCATGTATGAAAAGGAAATTCCCGTTATTCATTTACTCAATATTGAGCGTTTGGCAGCACGATATAACTTACCTAATGTTGCTACTACCATTAGTATTGAGTGGGATGTGAATCAAGCGTGGCGTATTCAGTGTAGACAATTAGGTTATGTTCTTTTTGGATGGTTTTTATTAGGTACTTTGGTTTTGCTGTATCAAAATAGAAAAAGAATCTCAGACTTTCATTTTAGGACAATATTCTTAAATATTTTTAAAAGCCGCGCGTGATAGATTTTACGAAATAAGAGTTCTTTTGTCTCGTGGTGAAAATCCTAAGGATTTCTAAATGCTCTCCAGACCGTAAAGAATGAATAAAGTATAGATTAGAAACTTTTGTTTTTCCTCATATGGGCAAAACACTTATAAAAGACATTCTTATATTTATACGAATCATAGAAGCCAACGGAACATATGAAACAACCGCATGAGTCCTTGGTATAAGATCTCGTTTTCCTATAATTTTCTTGTATTTATTTATGTATCATACTAATCTTCATTCACGGTTGTCCTTGATTCCTTGATTCCTTGATTCATTGACTCCTAAAAATATGAGAGGACTTAATTATGCGTAAATTATTTGTATTGCTTGTGGTTTCATTTCTAATGTGTTTTTCTGTGCACCCTGTAAAGGCTCAGTCAGCTCTACCACCATTAACAAAGGCTGCGCTAGCAGGTGACGCCACACTTATTGAAGAATTGCTTGATAAGGGCGCTGATAGTAATGCGCAAGATAATGCTGGCAACACAGCTCTTATGGCAGCAGCCCAAGAAGGGCATGCCAAAACGATTCAAGTTTTATTAGATAATAAGGCTGATATTCATGCGAAAGATAGTGATGGATATACAGCCCTTATGTTTGCATCTATGTATGGAAGAAGTGAAGCGATTCAAGTTTTATTAGATAATAAGGCTGATATTCATGCGAAAGATACTGCTGGCAACACAGCTCTTATAACAGCATCTCTGTATGGAAGAACCGAAGCGATTCAAGTTTTATTAGATAATAAGGCTGATATTCATGCGAAAGATAATGATGGCAACACAGCTCTTATAGCAGCAACCCAAGAAGGACATGCCGAAGCGATTCAGATTTTATTGGATAATAAAGCCGATATTAATGAGAGAATTAATGGCCTCACACCTCTTATGGCAGCATCTCTGTATGGAAAAATCGAAGCGATTCGGGTTTTATTGGATAACGGTGCTGATATTCATGAGAAAGATAATAATGGCCTCGTAGCTCTTATGGCAGCAGCCCAAGAAGGACATGCCGAAGCGATTCAATTTTTACTAGATAATAAAGCCGATATTCATGCGAAAGATAATGATGGAGTTACAACTCTTATGTTCGCGTCTTTGTATGGAAAAACCGAAGCGATTCAAGTTTTACTAGATAATAAAGCGGATATTAATGCGCAAGAAGAGAATGGCAACACAGCTCTTATATTTGCAGCTTACCAAGGACAAGCCGAATCTATTCAGGTTTTATTGGATAATAAAGCCGATATTCATGCGAAAGATAAGAATGGCTTAACAGCTCTTACGGTAGCATCCATAGAACAACCAAAAGAAATAGTTGAGTTATTGTTAAAAAATGGAGCGGATCCTAAGATGGAAGATAAGTATACCAATACCCCTCTCTTTTATGCGGAGAAAAACCCGAATGAAGGCGTTGTTGAGTTGCTTAAACAATATATGGCAAAGTAAAATTTAAGGTCACTGTTACTTTAATTTTGTCAAGCTCAACTTTGCGACTAGACTCGTTATTTTATTCATTCTTTTATTGGCATTGTTAGTCATATAAATAAATAGGCTTTCTGCCACAACTTTTTCTTTGTGGTGTTATTGTAGGGCAATGATAAAGATTTGTCGTGGACAAGTAAAACCCTAACACCGTTCAGCAAAGCAAAACAGAAATGTAAACAACCCCCTACCAAGTCTTTTGCTTGGTAGGGGGTTTGTGTGTTTAATCATGAGGAACTAAGCCTTTATCGATTGCTTTCGTATAATTAAAATGTAGTAATAGGTTCTGTGTATGTCAAGTTCCTGCAGTATAAGCCCCAATCTCCCAAATCTCAATTCCAAAAAAATAAAGTCTGTTATAATGAATAGTAGTTCGTATTGTGTATACATATAGACACATTTATAGGTTAATCAATATTCGTTGGCACGCTATATAGGATGACGATTATCGTTGAGTTTCTGCTTGCTAAATATTTCACGTGTGCTACATTTGAAATTACCTCACCTATTTTTGAATGTGCTTAATAGGTGAACTCTCGCAAAATATAAGAAAAAATAGCTTAACACTTTGTTGAGTTATGTATCATAGTGAATATTTTCATAAGTGCCTCATTGGGTGGCATATGAATTTCAAAATGTTTTGAGGAGGCTTCATGAGCAAAAAATGTATTGGTTCATGGTTAAAATGGCTTCTTGTGGGAATTGTTGTAGGCGTGATTTTGATTACGGTTGCAGCACAAGCGATGCGATACACAGATGCAAGACCTTTTTGCTCTACGTGTCACGTGATGGCTGAAGCAGCCTACACGCATAGCCAATCCCCACATGCCAATTTGACCTGTAATGACTGTCATGCTCCAGACAATCTCATTTCTAAATTACCTTTCAAAGCGAAAGAAGGTATTAGGGATGTGGTAGGTAATATGATGGGCAACGATGTCCCTATATTAGCCAGTTTGGAAACTCGTAACGTAGTGAACGACAACTGTATAAGATGTCACATAGTTACTAATAAAGACATTGCAGTTATGGCTGCAAAACCTTATTGCGTTGATTGCCATAAGGGCATGGCTCACCAAACAAAGAAGCCTATAAGCACAAGGACGGTCGCTGATGAATAATATATGCAAAAAATTTATGCCAGTTTTAGGGTTAATGGGGATGCTCCTTTTTGTAGGGTGTGATTCTGTTGAATCTGACCTAAAAACCCCCCTTTATAAAACGGGTCTAGCCGACAATGTTACCCAAACATCTAAGCTTAAAGACCAGTTTCCAAGACAGTATGATAGCTATCGCAAAAATGACGAATCAACTATTATGACGGAATATAAAGGCTCTGTGCCTTTCCGTAAAAATGATAATGTTAATGGTTTGCCAAAAGGGTATAGATATGCACAGCCTTATCTAAAGAACCTATGGCTTGGCTATCCTTTTAGCTACGAATATAATGAAGCTCGTGGGCATACCTACGCATTAGAAGATTTGGTGCATATTGACCGTATTAACCGCTATGACCCTAATGGCTTAGGCAATTTGCCAAGTACCTGTTGGAACTGTAAAACGCCTAAGATTGAAGAATGGGTTGCAGAACATGGTGATGCTTTTTGGAAAATGGATGCAAACCACTTCCGTGGTAAAATTGACCTAAAAGATGAAAGCATCTCTTGTGGCACATGCCATAATACCTCTGATATGGCTATTGAATTGTATTCTGTTCCTCTAAAAGATTGGCTTGAGCGTTCAGGACAAAACTGGGCGAAAATCTCTCGTAATGAACAACGCTCTTTAGCTTGTGCGCAGTGTCATGTGGAATACTATTTCACTCACCCTGATAATGGCGTTGCAGCAAAGCCAGTATTCCCTTGGGATAAGGGCTTTGATCCTGAGCAAATATACGAATATTACAATAATCATGGTCCAAAGAATGGTCCATTTACAGACTTTGTTCATGCAGCTTCTGGTGTGAAGATTATTAAAGTTCAACACCCAGAGTATGAAACATGGATTAATGGCACACACGGTGCAGCAGGCGTTTCTTGTGCGGATTGTCATATGCCTTATGAAAAGATGGATGGCAAAAAGGCATCTAGCCACCAGTGGACATCTCCTCTAAAAGATCCAAAACTTACTGCTTGTCGTCAATGCCACTCTGATAAGAGCCCAGAATACCTAAAAGAACGTGTTCTTGATACCCAAAATAAAACCTTTAAGCAATTGCTAAAGGCTCAAGAAGCAAGCGTGCGTTCACATGAAGCAGTTCGCCTTGCTAATAATTATATTGGGGAAAAGAATGCGGATTATGAAAAGCTCATGGTACAAGCTCGTGAACTTGTGCGTAAGGGACAATTCTTTTGGGATTATGTCTCTGCTGAAAATAGCATAGGCTTCCATAACCCAACTAAGGCACTTAATACTCTTATGAATTCTCTTGAATATAGCAATGATGCAACAAGTCTTGCGATTCTCGCCACAAATGGTGGAATACTCAACGACATTAGCGGAGATATTAATGAAATTGTACCTCCAATTCTTGAGCATAGCCGTGCATTACAACAAGATCCTAATCATTTGGATACTCACCCTTGGTTAAAGCTCTTGCCTGTACTTCCTAAGAATGAAATTCAATGGGATGGAGAAAAGAGATTAGGGGCTGCTAAATAGTATTATTAATAGTAAATATTAGTGAATAATAACTAACAATAGTTAGGACGAACTAATAAAAACACATAAAAAAATAAGCCTACTTTATAAAGTGGGCTTATTTTTTTATGTACTTTGTATACTGAATTAGAGGTCTTCCCATGGATATTTACACAAAGTAATAATAAGAGAATATGAGAAGATTTACATGCTAACCTAAACGGTAAAGTAGAAAATGAACACGCGTATAATAAAAGCAGTGGTAAAGAAAAAATAGCACAATTATAGACTTATTTAACCGTTATAGCGTTGCCACTTGCGATGAAAATCACCTGACTTAAACCATCGCTAGTGCAATAAAACGTCATAAGCCATCTAAGAGCCTGATGCTTTATAGTGACCAATGTAGCCAATTTACTCTAAAAATTTCTTTTTCGCAAAATAAAAACCAAGTAGTTAGTAAGCAGGGCATAATACTTCTAGTCCTGAGTGGAGCAGTGCTGATTATGGTTTTGGCATTAATTGGGGGAATGGGTAGACTGTGGTAGATAAGCCATAAATAAAGGAAATCCCCTACTGTGACGTGGGGCATGGAAAAATGTAGATACTACGGGAGATGTGGGGGTATTGTTTCCCTTTGTGCTATTTATTTCACCTATCGGATATACAAAAAACAAACAAAATATCAGAAAGGCAAGCAGATATTTCGGAGCAACAAAACAAAATAGCCCTGTTTGAAAAACGGTATAGATTGTATAAGGTTTTTCGAGATATTGCTTATAATTTAAATGTAATTTGCAAAAAAAACGTATCCACTATATAAATATTCCAAATTCTAGATTTAACTATGTTATGCTTGCCCTTGGATTTATGTTTGAGCATATAGTGAATGATGAGCATAGTAATTTTGAAAATTTGCCAGACAAAGAAAAGCTGCAAAAAATAGAAGTAGAATTTTTTCATATTTTGGATGAGTTGGAAATGATAGAATATATTTTTGTGTTAAATCAAAACGAAATAAATGCAACAGAGCACACGAACTCGCAATCGATAATTCTCAACATTTCTAAATCCGTAAGCTCGCCGTTGTATGAGTTTCATTTTATGGTGAAAGCTCTCTGTATTGTTAAGCATGATTCACAATTCCGAAATAAGCCCAATGAGACGAAATTAGATTCAATCTAGCTATTGACTTCATGAATCAACGTTATTATTATATAAACAACAAATACGTTGTAAAAACAACACTAGGGAAAATTCTTTGAAAAAAATATGTATTTGTAAAAACACTCTTTTCTAAAGGTATTTATAATATGAAATAGAAGCCATATTTCATTGTTTATCTGCTCATGTGCATGAGTATAAAAAAGAAGAATATATTTTATTTCGCTATGATACTAATATTACTTATTTAAATATACCTTAGCGAAACACACACACAACTATCTCAGGAGGATATCATGGCAAGTGGTTGGACTAATGACGATGGTGTAAACCAACAAATTCAAGATAGTATTAATGATGAAATCACTCGTATCCGCAATAATATTCCAAAGGGAATAAGTTTAGAATTTTGTGACGAGTGCGGGGACAGTATCCCTGAAGCACGAAGAACGGCTTTGCCTGGAGTGCGCTTATGTGTACCGTGTCAAGAAGAACTTCATGAGACTTCACAAAAAGTATCTATATATAATAGAAAAGCTAGTAAAGATAGCCAGCTACGCTAGTTATTACTCTAAGTCTTTATTCATAGTATTTATATCTATTGTTTGTATTATAGATTGTAAAGGACTGTTTGATTTTAAGTAATTTACATTTCAATTCCCCCTATTTGGCAAAGGGAAAGGGGGGATTGGGGCGAGGTATTTATATTGTTGCTAGGCCCAAAACAGTCTGCTTCTTTAATGGTTAAATTATTTTGTTTGGCGAGGCATTTCTTGGAGCATAGTGTATAAGGTTGTTGTTTTGCCAGACCCTGTAGGCCCTGTGATAAAAACGATGCCATGTGTGGATTTTACAAGAGAGCGCATAAGCGTTAAGCCTTCAGGACTTGAGCCTCGTTCCGCTATGATGTGGAAATATTCATGCGCAATAATTTTTTTCTTAAACCTTCTCTAGTAATACCAAGGAGTAAAGCAGCTTGGCTACGGTTTCCATTTGTTGTTTCAAGGGCTTGTAAAATAGATTCTTTCTCTCTGTCTAATAAATTATATGTAAATTCAATGTTGTTTTCTAATGCAGAATGACTGGCTACCAAGTTTTTATCTGATTCTAGCTTTGTTTTTTGTGCATTTTCCTTGTTGCTCGCCTTATCCTCAAAATTATTCAGTGTATTTGGGTTTGGTAGTATACTCGTAGGTGTTGTATGCAACGAATGTTCTGGAGTATGCTCTTTTGTTTTTTTTATCATTTGTAATTTTGGGGATAAATCAAGTAACTCAACATTTTTCCCAATGGAAAGAACGACAGCTCGCTCCATTTCATTATTGAGTTCACGCACGTTTCCTGGCCATAAGTAGTTGAGCAACGCATTTCTTGCTTCGGGGGAAATAGTGAGTCTCTTTTGTTTCATTTGTGAGCAGTGGTGATCTAAAAATTTTTGAGCAAGAAGTAAGATGTCATCGCCTCGTTCCTTCAGAGTGGGAATTCGTATTTCAGCCACATTAAGGCGATAAAATAAATCCATGCGAAATGTGCCCTTGGCAACTGCGTCTTCTACATCTATATTTGCGGCGGAAATAACTTTTATATCTAATGTTATAGGTTTTGAACTGCCCACACGTACAAGCTCTTGTTCTTCAAGTACACGTAAAAGTTTTGCTTGATGTATAAGAGGCATGTCCGCAATTTCATCAAGAAAAAGTGTGCCTCCGTTAGCTTCTTCGATAAGGCCTTTTCTTTGAGAAACACCCGTAGCAATACCTTTTTCAATTCCAAACATCTCACTTTCAAAAAGTGTATCGGGAATTGCGCTACAATTCACAGCAATAAAAGGTGCTTCGCAACGAGTAGAATTGAAGTGAATAAGCTTTGCAAACTCTTCTTTTCCTGTCCCTGTTTCCCCAAGTAATAAGGTATTCACAGGACGGTTAGCAATGGATAATGCAAACTTAATCGCCTTTTGCATTGGCTCACATTGCCCAACCATGCGCTTTGCATTATGTGTTGCTTGCACAATCTCCATTAGTTTGGAGTTGCGTTTTTGAATTATTTCTTGTGATTGTTCCAGTTTTTCATTGTGATCTTTTAGTTCCTGAATAAGCCTTGTGTTGTATTCTTCACGTATGTTCAGCTTTACCAACATAAGCCCAAAAGCTTCTGCTAGTTTTATTAGATTATCGGGGGCAGTCCCCTCGACTGTATAGGAATAAAGAGAATCTTCTTCAATGGAGCGTCCCCATGCCACGTCATCACAAAGAGCAATTACTTTTTTAAGAATTTCATCATAGCTATCAGTTACGTTATTCATATAAGCCTCTGGTTTATTGCATTATTCATAGTAAGAGTTGTATTTATTATATATTGTAGTGTGTGAGTCGTTACCGCTGCAAGGTTTGCACCCAGCGTAAAACGTCTGCCACAGGCTTAATTAAATCTTTAGGGATATAACTATTTTCTGTACCTGTCTCAAAGAGTTGATGGGCAAGGGGGACATTGCGCATAATAGGAATACCTTCTTCTTTAGCTACTTGAATCATACGCTGTGCTAGATAGCCCTCTCCTTTTGCCAAAATAACAGGTAGAGGGGTTTTGCCTTTTTCATAATCAATGGCAATAGCAAAATGGGTTGGATTTGTCACGAGCACCTTCGCTTTTCTTACGTTACTCATAGCACTTTGGGAAAGCATTTCTTGGTGTAACTGCTTACGCTTTCCTTTTATTTGTGGATCGCCTTCCATTTCTTTGTATTCTCTTTTTACCTCATCTTTGGTCATCATGTGGTCTTGATTATATTTCCATTTTTGGTAGAGAAAATCAAGGGCAGCGATAGCAATAAAAGAGTAGGAAGCAATAAGCAATAAATCTTGAATAATGCTGCCAAGTACAGTCCAAAAATCATAGATAGTACCTGTTTGTAATAGAAAAAGTGTGCCAAAATTTTCTTCCAGTACGTGCCAAACAGCAAAAGCAAGTACCGTTACTTTTATAATATTTTTTAAAAATTCTACCAGATTTTTCATGGAAAATGTTTTTTTAAACCATTTAGATGGGTTTAAATTATCCATTTTTGGCATTGCACTTTCTATGGTGAATAAAAAACCTACTTGAGCCAAATTAGAAATAAGGGCAATAGCCATAACAAAGGCAATAAGAGGGGCGAGAATTGCAAACATGATATCAATAGTTGCTTCCACGGCAATGGAGAGGGCTTCATCGAAAGGTAAATGCATAACATCTATAGGAATTTCAACAAGAGCCACCATCTGATTGAAAACTGTTTCACCTGATATAATTAAATACGCTGTAAGACCAAGCACCGTAAGGGCTGTAGGGATATCTTGGGTTTTGCAAATATCACCTTTTTCTCTTGCTTCGCGTATTCGTTTTGGGGTTGGTTGTTCTGTTTTATCGCTCATAATAAATCCTCTACTTCTTCAAAAGTATCGATAATTGAGTGAAACAAAGGAACAATTTCTTGTAATAGCATGGTAAAATAAAAAATCATAAGAAAAGCAACCAACGCACTTTTGACGGGCATGGCAAGTACATAAACATTGAGCTGTGAAGCAAATCTATTCATAAGCCCAAGAGAGATATCTGTTAGGAGGCATGCCATAACAATAGGCCCAGATAAAAGCATGGTGAGAAGCATTAAATAACTTACTTGTTTTGCAAAGAAAAGAGGAAGCTCAATGTTATAAACCAGGTCAATAGGAGTGAGAGACATAACAGGCCATATTTCATAACTGTTATAAATGAGGCGTAAAAAAACCATAAACGCTCCACTTAAAAAAAACACATAAACAGCCGCTTGGAATAAAAAAGAACCTAAAGGAGATGTTTGTTCACCAGACAAAGGGTCGGAGGTTGATGCTTGGCTTGCACCTCGCTGGTTGTCAATAAAAAAGCCTGCGCTTTGTATTGCCCAAAATAAAATCCCTGATAAAAGCCCAATGAGCATACCAATAAATGTTTCTTTTAAAATAATAGCAGCATAAAGAGGATAACTACCAGATACGCCTGAAATATCTTGATCGGGTAAGGTGGCTAATAACATGGGGTGTAAAATCATATAACATGCAATCACAAGGGTAACACGCAATTGCCCCGTCACAACACTAGCCCCCATAAAAGGAGCCGTTTGAATAATTAGAAAAATGCGAGGCATTCCTAAAATAATAGCTAGAAAATGCTCCGTTACGCGGAGTTCTCCCATGAGAAGCTCTAAATCCATAGGTTGTCCTCTTATGTATAGTTAATACAAAAACCACTGATATAATTATTATATTAAATAAAACTGTGTGAAGATTTCATTAGAAAAAGAGAATATTTCCGCCCCAATCCAACCTCCCATAACAAAGAGTGTGGCAATAACACAAAGAAGTTTGACGCCAAAAGTGAGGGTTTGTTCTTGTAACTGCGTTACGGCTTGGATAAGGCTTAATAAAATACCAACCACCGATGCAACTATAATAGGGGGCAAGGACAATATAAGCACAAGGTACAAGGATTGAATCGCATATGTTATAGTTGAAACTTCCATTATTATAATTTAATCCTGTGTAAGGGTTGCACTGAAATTTCTGATATAAGTTCTTGATAGGCTATAACAGGCAAGTCGTAAAATTCTACTTCAATGAGTCTTCTCACGTAACGTCTAATGTCCATAGAGGCTATGAGAACAAGTTTTTGTGAGCTTTGTAAGTTATTACCCACCACTTCACGAACAGCCTTGATAAAGCGTTGGCTTGTGTCAGGGTCAAGGGCAAGAAAAGCTCCTGCAGAGGTTTGTCGTATGGCTTTCCTTATGGCTTCTTCCACAGTGGGATCCATAAGAATTACAGGAAGCATATTGTGTCCTTTAGAATGCATATAACTAATTTGTCGTTTTAATGATCCTCGTACGTATTCGGTAAGCATAACAGTTTCTTTTTCTTTAGGTGCCCATTCTATAAGAGATTCTAGTATGGTGCGTAAATCTCGTACGGAAACTTGTTCTTGCACAAGTCTTTGAAATATTTCCGCAATACGTTGTACTGGAAGTAAGCGTGTGGCTTCTCTTACAAGTTCAGGGGCTCTTTCTTCCATTTTGTCTAGTAAATATTTTGTTTCTTGCATACCAATAAATGTGGAGGCATGACGAGCGAGTATAAGGGATAAATGATAGGCTAAAATACGAGCATGTGTCATATAAGAAATACCAAGTTTATCAAGGCTCGTTGTGTAACTGTTTTCCACCCAGATTGATGGAATATTTGGTAAAAAGTTTTGTCCTTCTTGGAAAGGAATATTAAGCATGGATAGGTTTTCTTTCGTATCACGTACCAGAACTTTATCTTTTTCAAATTGTCCACGAGACATGGGGATTTCATTTAAATTGAGTATATAGGCAAAACCGTCAAGGCGGTTATCTGGGCGGATATTAATTCCAGGGAAGGGCACACCAAGGTCAAAATAAAGGCTACGTCTTAATGTTGAAAGTTCTTCGTTCAGTATTTCGTAGTCAAGATTATTACCAATATCATCTGAAATATCCAAAATAATGGGAACTGTTGGCACAAACTCATCTTGTACAGAGACACGACTGGCTTTTCCTTTTGCTGTTGGGGCAAGGGTTTTTTCAAGATCAGCCCGATGATCTGTTGTTTCAGAGGAATTTTGTAAGCGTTGAAGCACATAACCAAGCCCCATAATACCACAGGCTATGCTGAAAAGTTGTAGTTTTGGAAAGCCTGGCACTAACCCGAAAAGGAAAACTAAGGCTCCACCCATAATAAGTGCTTTAGGTTGAGCGAAAAATTGACTACCTACTTGAGTTCCCACGTTGTCTGTGGTGTCGCCTGCACGGGTAATAAGAATACCTGCGGATATGGATATAAGTAAGGAAGGAATTTGTGAAACCAGTCCATCACCAACGGTAAGAATACCATATAATGCTAGGGCATCTCCGGCAGTCATGCCATTTTGCATAACACCAATAAGCGTACCGCCAGTAACGTTGACAACGGCGATAATCATACCTGCTATGCTATCACCTTTTACGAACTTCATGGCACCATCCATGGCACCATACATTTGGCTTTCTTGGCTTACTTTATCCCTTCGCATCTGTGCTTCTTGCATATCAATAACCCCTGCACGCATGTCCGCATCAATGGACATTTGCTTGCCAGGCATAGCGTCAAGCGTAAAGCGAGCTCCAACTTCCGCAACACGTTCCGCACCTTTTGCGATAACCATAAATTGCACAATAGTAAGGATTAAGAAGACAACAGCACCAACAATAAAGTTGCCACCAAGAGCAAATTCACCGAAAGTAAAAATGATTTCCCCTGCATCGGCTTGTAATAAAATAAGCCTTGTCGTGGTGATATTAAGTCCCACTCGGAAAAGTGTGGTGAAAAGAAGCATTGTGGGAAAGCAGGAAAATTCGAGGGCATTTTTAACATACATGGACATCATAAGTATGAGAAAAGAAATTGCCATATTTACACCGATAAGCGTATCAACAAGATATGTTGGCAAGGGCATAATCATGAGGGCAATAACAGTAACAAGCATGAGTACCATGGTGATGTCGTTATGCCGCATGAGCATGCCTACAATTCTATTCGCTTTTTGAAAATTACTCATATTTCTAGTTGAACCTTGTGTACTTGGTATTTATCCATGCGTAATTATTGTATTTTAATATTGTATATTGGCTAGTTCTAGCGTTTTATACGTGGCTTATTGCTATTTCTAAAAGCGATGTATTTTATTTGTTATTATCTTTGTTCCCCATAATATACAAATATTCATCAATAGCAAGCTTTGCTTCGTCGTGTCGTTCTTCAAGCCAAAGCGCTTTTGCTTTCATAAGATGAAAAGTGGCATTTTTTGACGATATGGCAAGGTCTTTCATGGCAATATGCAAATGTTGCATGGCATTTTTCCCATCTTTCTTTTCAAGAAAAATAGCAGCCAGGGCAGCGTGAGACAAAGAGCAAGGATTACCCTTGGGACGCAAAGCAATGAGGGTGTTAAAGGTATGTTCTGCCTTATCCCACAAGCCCATACGTAAAAAAAGATAGCCAAGCACGTGGAGCGACTTATTTTGATTTTGAGTTAATCCTGATGCGTCATTATTCAACTGACGTGAAAGATTCTCTTTGATTGTATCGCCTGTGGTATTCGTTTCTAGCATATTAACCTCCGATCATAAGTCCACAATAGGTATGGAGTAATTCTTCATTTTCTAAAAGAGGAAATAAAACCTCTTGTAAAAAGGTTTGGACTTGTGGGTCATTAGAATTTTTAAGACTATCAGCACACGCTTCAAGAGTGCGAGAAAAGTTATCTGCCCGTAAAATTTCTCCGTCTCCTACAGAAGGACAAAGTAAATTTTCCATGAGCGTTGTCATGTTTGTAGCGTTATAAATATCCTCTATACCCGCTTCACGGATTACAGACGATGCTATTTGGCGAGCCTCTGGTAAGGTTTCATTGCTATGCATGTTAAGCACATTTTGAATGCCTAAGCTTGCATCGAATAAGTTAATGCCATTTCCCATATATGCCTCAGCTTTTTAATTAAAAATTTTTGCCAATAAAGAAGCCAACGTACGCACAGTATTTTCTAGTGTTGCTGCGTTTATTTGCTGTGGTGTAAGTTCCGTGAGCAAAAGTGCCCAGTTGGTATGCGTGCCTTCATGTATTGCACTATGCACCCCGCCACGAATAGGGAAAGGGTGCCCGTGATGATAAGAACAAAGCTCTAAAATTTTCCGTGGAATAGTGTCATCATAGGCTTGGTATGGCAAGCTTAGATAGATATAGAGGTTATGATTTTCTTTTATTTCAAGATGCAAACGTCCCATATTTTCTATATCAAGGATAAGAAGACCGTTGTCATCAAGACTCAGTTCGTTCATATTCATTCTGCGTCCAAATTCTGCAATTTCCACGTCTAACATTTGTTCTCCAGAGTTTAAGCTAATATTGTAAAGTTATTATTATAATATGATTATTTTTTACAAACCAAACAGCGTATTATGAGTTTTTAGCTCGCGTCTCACCATAAAATCGTCTTTTACAGTTATTCTAAGCTTGCAAGATAGTCGTCTTCTCTCATAATGGCGTTATCCACAGATTGTTGCACGGCATCCATTACCTTTATAAAGCCTTGATCTCCATCGTAAAGGCGAGGAGGAATGCTTCGTGTTGTGGTCATAAGTTCTTGTAAAAATAATACTTCGTGCTCAATATCGACTGGTTTTGCCTTGTTAGCTATTTGGTTAATCTGCAGAGCGCCTAAAAAACGTTCCTTGCCAAGTGCTACCATATCCCCTAAAAGTTCCATACTTTTGAGGGGGCAATTGACTTGATTATGCACTTTTTCCCAACGCCCTAAAAGGTTTTCGCAAAGGGTATGGGTGCTTTGTAAAAGGCGAACTTGCCCAAGATTAGCATGTACATGTTCAAGGTGAACTTTTTCCATACTCGGTAAATCGGAAGCAATATCAGCGCTTAAGCTGCTAAATAAAAATTCCATTGCTTTATTAAAACTAAGAGAGCCGTAGTTTTCTTGAATATGTTTGAAAACAATACTTGCATCGTTAAATTCACAAACATTTTGACGATATAAATCTCGAAGCTCATCGCCACTAGCCAAGTCTTTAAAATCAAGAGCAGTGGTAGCACCAAAAATCCCTGCTTTAATTTCGCTTCCTTTGCCTTGTTCTAGTTCATTAATAGCGGAACGAATATCATCAAGAATGGCCTTTGGGCAATCCATATCTTTTTCTAAATCTTTAAGGGCGCCTGTGAGAGCGGCCCAAGCGTCTGTTGGGTCTGGAAAGCGCTGGCTTGCTTCTTTTAATGCTCCATTTTTCACATCACCAGTACGCAAGTCTTTTTTGAAATTGTCGAGTTCTTCGGACTTCCCAGCCTTATGCATCATATCTTTATAGAGTTCAAGTCTCTCTAAAAGAGCGTCTTCCATTTTTCTTTTTTCTTTTCTTTCCTCAAGTTCAAACTCGTCAGTAGTGTCCACAGCAAAGGTTAACTCTTCTGCGGCAGAGGCTAAAAGAGAAAGGGGAGAGGCGACCACTTTGACAGTTTGCCCCATTAAAGCCCCTGTGGCGGCGGAGCTTGGACTCTGTGCTGTGTGTGAAATATTTTGCTGGGCACTGAAAGTATTGACGGAAAAATCAATAGCCATATTAATTCCTTATCTGTATGTATTTTGCATGTAATATGGTTCTTTGAACAAGTTCATATAAACTATTAGTGGTAGAGGTACACTATTTTTGGGAGGCTGAAGCCCCCATAAATTACGACCTTTGCATAATTTATGATGCAAAGGCATAATAAGGATTTTATAAGCAAAAAGCATGCCGAATAATGCTAATAGGAAAATAAATATTTATTAAGTATGGTTATTTTATCTTTAGCACTTGGATTATATAAAGTTCTTGTCTTTTTTTCTTTTTTAAGTATACTAGAATTAAGTATAAAAATCTACAGGAAAAGTAAATTTTAAAAAGATATTGCTGGTTTTTTTATAGAAAAAGTCACTTTTGTTGGCATATGTCACTTTTGTTGGCATCTTTATAAAATTACAAAAATCATTTAGTTATAGAAAACATGCGCTTATACATTTTTGATTGGATGGCATGAAAAATGCATTGTCACCTATATTCTTTATGCTAGTGATTGTGATGGAATTATACATATAAACTAGCTAGGTGGCAAAAATGAAAAATTATGGTATATTACTGTAATAGTTTTGAATCATACTGTTTTTTTGCTTGCAGCAAATAACAACCACAGAAACAATAGGAGAGACATCATGTCAGGCTCAATTAATACAAATAGTACTTCCTCTTTAGATCAAGTAATGTCGTCCATTGATATGGGACCAACAGATAGTTTGAGTTTTATGTATGCGCAATTACAACTTGCACAAGCGAGTATTTGCAAGGATCAATCACTTGAGATGATGGATAAAATTCAAGACAATCAAGCGAAGCAACAAGAAGTTGCTGGTATGATTGAAGAAGCAAGAATGCTTCAATCGCATTCAGAGCAGTTGGCAGATAATGAAACCTGGCCCATAACTCTTGATGGAATAACGTATGAAAAAAGCGATGTGAATCTACCTTATGGATCTATTGCAATGAGTGATGAGTTATTAAATCAATTTGAAAAGTATGACATTGTAGCAACCTCCCCAGGTGATACGGATCGTCATGATTCTGAGGAATGGGATGTACTTATTGTCTCCCTTACTAATTACCAAGAAACCCTTAGCACTTCAACCCAAACAGATATGGTTTTATTACAAGATTTTATGGGGCAATATAATAGTTATATCCAAGGTGCAAACAAGGCCGCTACTGATGGCGTTCAAACATTACAGTCAATTCTTACTCGTTAATACTTCTGTTTTAGATCTACCGTTTTATGCAGAATGTTTAGAAAGTGTTCCGTACCAAGTGCCAGTATATAGCGTAAAAGTTTTATGTTTTTAGTGCGGTAGTTGTGAGTCATATTCTTTTTTTGCTTGTAGCAAATTAATAACCACATAAGTAGTAGGAGAGACATCATGTCAAACACAATTAATTCAAATAGTACTTCCTCTTTAGACCAGGTCATGTCGTCCATTGATATGGGACCAACAGATAGCTTGAGTTTTATGTATGCACAATTACAACTTGCACAGGCGAGTATTTGCAAGGATCAATCACTTGAGATGATGGATAAAATTCAAGACAATCAAGCGAAGCAACAAGAAGTTGCAGATATGATTGCAGAGGCAAGAACTTTACAGCAAGAAGCAGAAGCAAGCGAAGGCTGTACAGGTATGTCTACTGAAATGATAGCCTTTTATGATGCGAATGGAATCAGCTATGACACCACGGGGTCTGATACTATACACTCTAGTGAAGAATGGGAATATAATATCCAATCTCTCACAAATTATCAAGAAACCCTTAGCACTTCAACCCAAACAGATATGGTTTTATTGCAAGATTTTATGGGGCAATATAATAGTTATATCCAAGGTGCGAACAAGGCCGCTACTGATGGTGTTCAAACATTACAATCAATTCTTACTCGTTAATACTTCTGTTTTATATCTACCATTACAACACATTCATTACATATCATTATGAAAAGGATAATTTTTATGTCACAAAATAATATGGATCAACAAATCAGACAAGCTGCAGATGACCTTTCCAGATTAAACCAACAATTTGATTTATCCATGAAGAATAACAACATAAGTCAGGATGACTTAAAAAAAGTTATGTCTGATTTTGAACAAGGAAAATTGCCTAAAAATATAAGCGTTGCATTTCAAGACGCGAGAGATTTGGCCAAGCGCACAGGGCAGGAATTAGCAGAACATAGCAAACAAGGAACAACAAGTGCCACTACTGCAAAAGCTTCTGGTAATGCACGTCGTGGTATGATGAGGATCTAATCTATAAAAAGCATTTTTATAGATTAAAACCGATTGTGTTGAAAGTATATATTATTATAAAATAGAGCAGATAAAGAGGTTAACTATGAACGATATTCTGAGTAATGATTTAACAGAAGAGCAAATGGGTAAACTTGTCGACGCCGTTGCTAAAGGACTTCCTATTGCTGATGCTGTCAGCATGCCAAGCGAGGTGCTTGAAGGTTTGTACTCTCTTGCGTATGGTCTTTATTGCGCTGGAAATTACCAAGATGCAGAGACAATGTTTAAAGCTCTTTGTGTTTATAAGTATAATGATTATCGTTTTCTAATGGGTCTTGCTGGCTCCAGACAAGGCTTAAAGCAATATGAACTTGCCATTGAAACCTATGGTATGGCAGGAGTTATTTCAGGATTAAGTAATCCTGAGCCTCTTTGGTTTGCTGCAAATTGTTATGTGAAATTGAACGATAAAGAAAATACGCTTAATGTTCTAATGGGACTCGTTGCTATTTGTAAGGGCGACAACCCTGAACATGTTACCTATAAAGTTAAGGCAGAAGCGTTACGTAATCTCTTGCAAGCAGATGCTGTAGGGCACGCTTGATATATAAGGAGATAAATATGAGCATTACACAACTTGATAATAATAGTTTAAATGCAGATATAAGCCAACAACTAACAGAAGCGATGAAAGGTACTGGGCTTCAATCTGTTATTAGTAGTCTTAAAACACCTGCCGTTGAGCAAGCTTTAAATGACTTTTTGAATGCACAGAAAGTAGTCAGTACGACTAAAGATACCCCCACTCTTGCAGCTCCTTCAAGCGGCCCACTGTCTTTAGAGACTTTACTCAGTGCCATTGGTTTTGAGCAAAGAAAACTCTCGTGCCAGCAAGGTATTGAAAACCTTGAAGCGAAAGGCGAAATACAAGAAAAAGAAAACGCAAAAGCCCTTGTGGAGCTTCAAAAACAAGTTGAAGAGTTAGCAAAGCAAGAAGCTTTAGGGCCTTTTAAGGAAGCTTTTCAATGGATTGGGGCTATTCTTGGAGTTGTTGCTGCGGCTTTGAGTATAGGTTTTGGTGCTGTAGCCAGCAGTGTTGGTGCGGGCGTTCCTATGGTTGTTGGTGGAGTTATTGCTCTTACTATGGCACTCGATACTGTGACTTCGCTGGCGACTGATGGTGAAAAAAGTATTGGAGCTGCCATTTCCAAGGATTTAGTGGCAAGTGGACATTCTGAAGAATATGCACAAAAAGTTGTTATGGGTTTATCTATCGGCTTTGCACTTGTTGGCGCTGCTCTTTCTTTGGGTGGTGGTATTGCTAATGCTAAAGCTGCAGTATCGGCAGTGGCAAATGGCGCTGCTGGTATAGCTAAAATGAAGTCAGTTGGTGCTGTAATAAGTGCTGGAACGCAGATGCTTAGTGGTGCTAATTCTATTGCTGCTGGTGGTGTGGCGATTGCTGACGGCGTTTATTCAAGCAATATTATGGAGTCCGAAGCAGAAATGAAAGACATTGAAGCTATACTTGAGCAAATTCGTTTCGCTATGGATATGGAAAGAGAGTTTGTAGAGGCGGAAATGGAAACAGCAAATACCCTTTTAGCGGCGGTTTCGAGTATTGTTGAAGATTGCCTTGCGGCTCAAAGTGCCGTTATAGCTGGAACGCCAAGCATGGCGTAATGGAGAAGACCTATGATATCAAGTGTTAATAATAATTCAAGCAACGTTCAATTCCAAAATACTGAGGAAACTCAAAAAAGTTCAACCACTGCTAACACAAATAAAGCTTCAACCGCGAATGAACTAGTAGACTTGCAATCAGCTCAGAGAGCAAAAGAAGCAAGTAATTTATGTAGTGAGCCTCCACTTCAAGAACCGATTGGTTCTTGTGAGATTGACAAGCTTACAGAAGGTTTGGTTGGCGTGCCTTCCCTTGGTGCAACTATGATGGCGATGATGACAGAAATGTCAGCTGAACAAAGAGAGGCAAGTAAAAATCAAGCAGCATTAGCAAGTCAAAACATTGTGAATAGTATGAGAAATCAAGCGGATACTATACGAGACAAGGCTGATTCACAGCTTGGGTTCGCTATCGCAAGTGGCGTTCTGAGCATTGTTCAAGGTGCTGTTTCCATTGGCTTAGCATCTGCGAGTTTTGGTGCTTTGAAAGGTAATGATGCTGACAAAGGCGCTGCCATAGCTCAAGCCTATAACTCTATGTCACAAGGTACTTCATCAATTATAGGTGGAACAAGTGGTATGCTTACAGGTATTGGGCAGTCTGTATCTACAGGCTTTGATGCTGATCTTAAAGAGCAAGATGCTGACATTGAGCAATTGCGTTATGCAAGAGATCAAGTGAGTGCTTTTGCTGATTCGTTAAAAGAACTTATTAATAAAACTCAATCAACGATGGACGCTATTCAACAAGGTCAAAATCAAACAAGAACAAAAATTTTAGGGTAGAACTTCTAAATTTGGGTAATGATGAGTATATACACTTAGTATCGCCTATGTGAATTTATATATAGGATAGGTTTACATAGGCGATGTTTGATGTTCTTTTAGTTCAAATATGAAGGGAATTAGTATGCTATTACAGGATGTTGTCAGTTCAATTTGCAAAGCTACAAGCTGGAAGAATCAAAGCCAAAAGGAAGAAAATACCGTTTCTTTTGAGTTGGAAGATGGGATTAATCTAAATATTTATTCACCTGATGGTCGAACTGTTATTTTATATGATACTATAGCAGCACTTCCAAACGATCAATATGAAGCAAAACAAATTGTGGAAAAATATGCAAAACATGCTGTGGCAGCTTGCAAAACTAAAGAGACTGTAGTATCTCTTTGCGATAATAACTTAATCTTACATTATGATATTAGCTTGAAAAATGGAGATGTGGAAATCAACAAAAGTGCAAGAGATTTTTTAAATGATCTAATGTGGTGGAAGAAAAAGGCTCTTTCATTCTAATGTTTTTGATTAAATCATGTTCTTAAGTTTAAGAATTTATTTTTCCTAAACCAAAATGAAAAAAATAATGTGAAAAACTTCGAGTGAATGTTTTTTAATTAATAGAGTGTGTATGAATATACTTCGAGTTTTAAATTTTTTCCTGCTGTCTCTCGTTTGCTTGCTAGGTATATCATCGCCTTCTTTTGCTTTAAGTGTTTTTCCAACAACATTTACGTATTATGCAGAAAAACAGGATTTATCTCTCGTTTTAACGCAATTTGCAAGAACGCAAAATTATAGTGCGTCCCTTTCATCTGAAGTAAAAGGGGAAATGAGTGGACGTTTTGAAAATTTTGATCCTAATGAGTTTTTAGACGGGATACGCTCTGCCTTTGGTGTGCGCTGGTATCGTCTTGGTAATATTCTTTATTTTTATAACGAATCTGAAACAATCAGAACTTTTATCACGCCACGAGCCATGACAGCAAAACGTATGTTTGATATGCTGAAAGATTCTGGCGTTTTTTCTGATGAGCTTATACCTCGTATGAGCAATGATATTATTACGGTGAGTGGTCCTCAGGCGTATATTAATCAAATTAGCATTACTGCAACATCGTTTGAACACGCCCAAACCACGAATTATGTTATGAAGGTTTTTCCTTTAAAATTTGCATGGGCTGATGATATAACAGTAACAAGTCTTGACCAAAGTATTACCGTGCCAGGAATCGCTACCATTTTACGCTCTATGGTGCTGGGTGTTATGGCATCTCCATCTACAGTAGTTCAGCATGAGTCTTCCGTTGCTGGGCTAAAAGGAACAGGGCTTGCAGCACAAGGTAAACAACAGCCTGCTCCAGCAGCCGCGCAAAATCAAGCACAAACAACTTCCGCTGTCAATATTATGGCTGATTCGCGAGTAAATTCTGTTGTTATTAATGACGCTGCTTATCGCATGCCTTATTATGAAAAAGTTATTGCTGACCTTGATAAACCTGTTGAACTTGTAGAAATTCATGCCGCAATAGTTGATGTTGACTCTAATTTTAAACGTGATCTTGGGGTGACGTTTCAAGGAAAATACCAAGACGGCAATATAAGCGGTGGCGGTGATGTGGGTGGCGGTGGCGATTTTAACCCCTTGCCAGAATTTGGAAAGCCGACTCCTGGGCTTGCTCTTTCAACTATATATACTCACGGATTTGATCAGTTTCTAGCAAGAGTGGAAGCCCTTGAAAGCGATGGGGAAGCAAGAGTTCTTGGTAGACCTTCTGTTCTCACTGTGGATAATGTGCAAGCATCTCTCGAGAATACCAGCACATTTTATATTGAAGTTGGTGGACAGGACGAAGTCGATTTATTCAAAGTGGAAGCGGGTACTATTTTGCGTGTAACCCCTCATATTATTCGTGACGAGAATAATAATGTTTCCATTAAGCTTGCTGTTCATGTGCAAGACAATCAAAACGATCAAAGCTCTTCTTCTAATCCTAATATTGGTGCTTTGCCACCTATTCGGCAAACAAAAATTAATACTCAAGCTATTGTAGGGGAAGGACAAAGCTTACTTATTGGTGGGTATTATTATGAGCAAAAAGGCGAAAATGAAAGCGGTCTTCCTATATTAAAAAACATACCCATCATTGGGCATCTTTTTAAGACACAAACGAAGCAAACAAAACGTATGGAAAGGCTTATTCTTATCACTCCACGTGTGATCAGCCATAATAATTTACCTGCTTTGCCAACACATTTAGATGAACCAACATTTCATCGTTCACCCACACAAAACACCTACGAGAGTAGAACTCCAGAACCAAGCGGTGGTGGGTGCACACGTAAAAAAACTCCAGTTCAAAATCCTCAGCTGGAAAATATAAAAAACTAAATATATGAAAGAAAATCTCATTAGCTTACGCATATTTTCAGGCGCACACATTGGGGCAGAAATTGATCTGCCTGAATGCATTTATGTGTTTGGTAGTGATGATTCGTGTGACATTATATTACATGATCAAAATCTAAAAGCGCGGCATATACAGCTAAAGATAGAACGTATTGCTTCTCTATCTACAAACACTGATTCTACTTTGCAAGAGAACATTGAGTCAGATATAAATGAGCAAGACGGAAATGAGCAAGCAGTAATAGATGTTCATTCCATAAAGGTGCAAATACAAAATCTTGATGGTACAATTTCTTTGTATGGTGAAATCCTTGAAAATGAAAGCTTTCTTGAAGCACGTACTCCCTATTATATGGGGCAAACCTGCTTTGCATGGACGCAATACGGTGCATTTGATTATTCATGGAATACGGTGAGTGAAAATATACAAAAAAGTGTTGCCCATATTGGTATAAAGAGTGATGCTTTTAATGAGAATTTTGATAAAAATGCAGAATCTGTTGAGACAATAAATTCTCAAGATACAGAAAATTCAAATCAAGATAGCAACAGAAGTGATGATTTAGACATTGATGCCAAAGAAGTTGCTAGTGAAATAGCAAATGATGTTGGCGAAAATGCTTATATTATACCCTACATGAATAAAGCAAAGTGGGAGAAAACGAAGCAAATCATTTTTTATCAAAATAAAAAATGGTGGCGTTATGCTTTGTATTTTACTGCTCTACTCCTTGTTTTATCCCTAAGTGTTACCGTAAAACAAAGCTATACATTACTCCCTAGTAATTGGATTTTATTGGAAAAATCACTTGGAGAACAAGGCTTTTCTCACCTAACAATTTTTGAAGACGAATCTGGCATTACTCTTAGTGGTATATTAAAAGATGATACTGAGCGTGCTAAAATTGTACGGTTGGCACAAAATATGCATTTCCCTGTTTACCTAGATATAAAAATCCAGGATGATTTACTAGAATCTTTGGAGGCTGCATACAATGGACAAGGTTTTTATCCTGAAATAACTATTCTTACAGAGGAAAATCAAATAAGAATCAGCGGATATGTGAAAGATAAACTTGTGCTACATGTTATTGACACATATGTTCAGAATAATATTCCTGCATTAAAAAACCAAACCATTCAGTACCTTGTGTATTATGCGGATGAATTACAAGAATTACTTGCCCCCCGTATCAACGCTGCGAATCTTGATTTTTTCAATATTCAGTACTTATTAGGAACGCTAGGTGTTACGGTTGATTTTACGGAAGAAAATAAAAAAATATTTGATGAAATTATGAATACGATTTGTTTAGAGCTTCAAATACCTATTATTGTAGATGCAACTTCTGTAGTGGAAAAGCAACTTCAACTTTTGCAAGTAGCTGAGGACGCACAGGAATCAAAACAAAATATGCGAAATCAGGCAACAAGCACAGAGCGAGAAATATTAGATGAATTTGCAGGTATGAACAATAATGGAAAAGACGGTGTAGAAGGTTTTATGTCGCAACAACAGAATCCTGTTATGCCTTTTGAAGTAAGTAGTGTTACGTTAGATCCTATTAAATATGTTATTTTATCAACAGGTGAGAGGGTTTTTGAAGGCGGGCTGCTTGCTGGGAATTATATTCTTGAAAATATCAGTCTAAAAGAGCTTACTTTAAATGATAAAAATGGTATTATAAGTACATACAAATTGAACTAAGTGCGCTTATATAATACGATTTACAATGGTTTTGTCTGCCTAAAGCTTACTTCGTTTTACTAAAGCAGAGTAAGCCTTGTTAGGAAAACAAAATTTTTAAATTTGGAAACACACCCTAATAGAAATAGTATTGCAATCACTTTATACTATATAACCATTTTTAGACACACGGAGGATTGAATGAGTGAATTTGTATCCCTTGCTGAAATTATTGAAAATAAAGCATCTCTTACACCCATAAAAGAAGAAATCTTTGAAATGAAGTCAAGCATAAAAAAACACATGGATACAGGACTTAGTTCTGATGAAATGAAAGAAGCAAAAATTCGTCAAGATGCTGTTATGGCGGCTGAGGCGATTATGGAAAAACTTCACAATAGCTTATAAAACAGTCTCAATAGTTTTAAAGAATCTTTTAGAAAGGAGTTTATTATGTCCGGAGTTAGCGCAAGTACCCCAGGTGTTGATATTAGTGCAATGTTTGAAAATGGAATGGACTCCATTGGCGACAAGGGATCTCAATTACAAGCAGAAATGGACGAGCTTCTCAATCAGGAAGGCGGAGCTAGCCCAGAACAAATGATGGAATTACAATTTAAAATGGGACAATATAATACTATGGTAGAATCTCTGTCTACCATAACAAAAAGCCTCACTGATTCTATGAAAAGCATTGCTCAAAGAACTGGCTAAAAATTAAAATACCCCCCCCCTTGAAATAGACTAGCTAGAAATGGCTGAAATAATTAAAATTGATAAATGAAAAAGGATATTTGTTATCATGATAAATGAAAAACAGATTAAGCGTTTATTGGATATAGCAAATACAGGTTGCCAGCAGGGGCATGTTTTTGATGCTCGTGTTATTTATTCTTCTTTTTTAGAGCTTGATCCTGATTTTGCTCCTGCTGCTATTGGTTTTGCTTTTAGTCATATTGTTACAGATGAATTTGATAAAGCAAAAACTATTATTAATGAAGTTCTTGCTAAAAATCCAGAAGATAGTGATGCTAAAGTAATGCTTTGTCTTTGTTATTTGCTTGGTAATGAAGCAGATAAAGCTCAGGAGATTCTTCGACTCGTATCAGAGGAGAAGGGTACAAGTGCTGGAAACCTTGCAAGTGAGCTTTTAGATTTTCCTTTGTAGCTCATAATTGAACGAGTAATGTATGGATATTTCATCTTTTTCTACACTAGGTTCATCGTCAAATTTATCTCAAAACTCTAAGCTTTTAGAGGCTTTTGAAAAAATGACAACTTCCACAGGATCTGATCTTAAAAGTTCAGGTCCTATGGGAGAACCTGATGCTGCCCTTGTAAAAGAGTTTGAAATGGCATTACAAGGAATTGATCCTGAAAGTGTGAGTGTGTCAGAAAATAGAAATACAGTGGGTGATGTAAATGAATCACAAAGTGTTTCTATTCAGGAAAATCAAAATCTTATTCAAGAAGATGCTTTGCATATTCCAAATCAAGATGATACTTTAAAGACGGATTTACTTGATAATAGGCATAGTTCAAGTGATTTAGATACTATAGAATCACACGGTATAGATAATTCTCATAGTATACATGAGAATTCTATAAACCAAATAGAACGAACAAATCAAACAAACCAAGCAAATTCCCCCGATGATATATTAAAAGAACTTGATGGGATTATGAAAAAAATAGGGCAGGGGAATATCAATTCAAGTGACCTTTATAGAGCGCAATATATTACTGCCATGTTTAGTACCCATGTTACAAGTGGAAACAAAGTTTCACAACAAGCAGCACAAGGTATTGAATCCGTTCTTAAGCAGCAATAATGAATTCTATTGGCGATAAAGCTAAGAAGTAAAAAATAGGCATATAATCAATGAATGATGCATCCAAAAAAATATTAGATATAGTTACACAGAAAACAAAGCGTTACAAGGCTTTGCTTAATTTTTTATTAATTTTTGTTATGCTTTTTACCTTGTCTGCATGCAATATTAGCTTGTATGAAGGGCTTACGGAAAAACAAGCGAATACAATGCTTGTTACCTTGCTGAAAAATGACATCTCTGCTGAAAAAGTTTCGCGAGGTAAGAATGGTTTTGCCATTATGGTTGACGAATCAAAGCTTGTGCAATCACTTGATATTCTGAATACACAGAATTTACCTGGTGAGGATTTTCAAAATTTAGGTACTATTTTTAAGGGCGATAGTATGATCGCTTCTCCTGGTGAAGAAAGTGCTCGTATGGCATACGCTATTTCGCAAGAACTTTCTGACACCTTTTCTCGTATGGATGGCGTGCTTACTTCTCGTGTGCATATTGTGCTTGGCGCTGCGGACCAAGTAAGTGGTATTGTGACAGACCCTTCGGCTGCAATTTTTATTAGGCATATGCCAGAATCAACGATTGTTAATTATGTTGCACAATTGCGAGACATGACGGCCAAAGCAATTCCGAATTTGATTGCTAAAAACGTGTCTGTTGTGCTTATGCCTATGCGAGAAAGTATTAGCACACCAAGAGTTATACCGCCAACATTCTTTGGTGTTTTTACGAGAGCGATGAATGATTCACCCCTTATTATTGTTTTACTTTTAATAACAACATTAGGTATCATCGCTTATTTTATTCCTTATGGAATATCTTTTGTAAGAAAGTATCAAAAAAAGGGTAAGACTAGCGATACTAGTGACGCAAATAAAGGCAATTACTAGAGAAAGCATTTGAACACAGCCTTAGATATAACATAGAAAAGAACAATGCATCCTAAAATTTAATAGGAGAAAAGGGTATAAGAGGCAATGAATAAAAGTTTTTTTGCTGAAATTCTAACAAGAAAACCTAATCTTGTGACAAGTATGCTACACTTTAATGGTTCTCAGCAAGCCTTGATTATGCCCAATGCTATAAAGAATCTTGCGCAATATGGTATAGATATTGAAGAATTATGGAATGATCCTTTAATACGTAAAAAATATTTAAGCCAATCCCTGTCTCAATGTAGCCCAGAGCAAAATACTAAGGATTTTGAGAATACTATAAGTGCTACAGAGAATGTAGAAAATGTTGCAGAATTACTTGATTTTACAAAGAGTGTAGATAATATAGGTAGTACCCAAGAAAGCTCTTTTTCTGAGTATTGGGATTTTGCAGAAGAATCTAAGCGATTAGTACTTATAAATCAAAAAACCTTACAAGAACTCATTGTTTATTTAGGCACAGCATTCAATGCAGAAGAAATAGCGCAATGTATTGAAAAGGAAAGCGTTCTTTCTATTAAAAAAACAATTGGACTTGAAGCGTACTCCTATGCACTTGGTCGAGGTAAATTTCAGTTTGGAAATAAAGACATTATAAGGGATATTTTACCTTCTTTTACTAAGGAAGGTTCATTTTCTAAACGTGTTATTATGCAAGGCGTTTGGATTTTATATCTTTGTACGCAAGATTGGACAGTATATTTACGGCAAATTTTTTATAATAAGCTGATAACCAGTATGTGCGAAAGTAGCAGTGAAATTGTTAGAAATATTGAAGAATTTAAAATGTGTTTACAAGAATTTCCCTTTGACGATATTAGCCAAGTCACAAAACGACACGCTTGGTTTAGTTTAAAAAAAATGCTTACCAAGGAGCTTGCACCATCATGCCTACCTTATTTCGATTAACAGAAAAAAAGATGAGCCCAGTAGCTGGGACTAAAGTTATAAAATCAGACGACGCAGCTTTTTTAATGGAAGGGAATCAAATTCTTGAAAAAGCACAGATGCAAGCCAGCACTATTCTTGAAGAAGCAAATGCCATTTATGAGCTTCGTAAACAAGAAGGCTATGATGATGGGCTTGCGGAAGGAAAAATGGAACATATAGAAAAAATTATGGAAACTGTTCTTTCTTCCCTTGAATTTATTGAGAATATTGAAAAGACTGTTGTGGAGGTTGTTGGTTCTTCGGTGAAGAAACTCATTGGTGAATTTAACAAAGATGAGCTTATTGTTGGCATTGTGCGTCAAGCTCTTAATAGTGTGCGTAGTCAGCAAAAAGTTATTATTCGTGTAGCAGTAGAAGATTCAAACGCCGTGAGCGAAGCTCTTGCTATTATGATTCAAAATAAAAGTAGTGGTTTCATTGATATTATTCCAGATTCTCGTCTTAAACATGGTTCTTGTATTCTTGAAAGTGAGCTTGGGGTTATTGACGCAAGCTTAGATATTCAATTACTTGCTTTGGAAAAAGCCTTTAAATCAAAAATTGAAAATTAGAATCATAACGAGAATGTATTAAGTATAAGGAAATATTATGGCATTTGAATATATAGGGTCATTGCTACAAGAAGTTGTTCATACTACTAATACAGTAGATGTGCGGGGTCGAGTAGAGCAAGTGGTAGGCACTATTATTCGTGCTGTTGTTCCTGGTGTCAAGGTTGGTGAGCTTTGCATATTAAGAAATCCGTGGGAAGACTGGGAGCTTATGGCGGAGGTCGTGGGTTTTGTGAAGCAAGTTGCGCTTCTTACACCGCTTGGGGATTTACAGGGTATTTCTCCTGCGACGGAGGTTATTCCGACGGGGAAAATCCATTCTGTTCCTGTAGGAGAATGTCTTTTAGGTCGAGTGCTTAATGGTCTTGGTGAACCTATTGATGGTGGGCCTCCGTTAAATCCTCGTAAATATTATCCCGTATACGCAGATCCTCCTAATCCTATGACAAGAAAAATTATTGATAGACCTATGTCCTTGGGACTTCGGGCGCTTGATGGTGTGCTTACGTGCGGTGAAGGGCAGCGAATGGGGATTTTTGCTGCGGCTGGTGGGGGTAAAAGTACGCTTCTATCTAGTATTATAAAAAATTGTGAAGCGGATATTTGTGTTCTTGCTCTCATTGGTGAACGTGGGCGTGAGGTGCGAGAATTTATTGAGCATGACCTTGGAGAAGAGGGAAAGAAGAAGGCGGTTCTTGTGGTTTCCACTTCTGATAGATCATCCATGGAACGTTTAAAAGCGGCGTATACAGCCACAGCCATTGCGGAATATTTTAGGGATCAACAGAAACGAGTCCTGCTTATGATGGACTCTGTTACTCGTTTTGGTCGAGCACAAAGAGAAATTGGTCTTGCGGCGGGCGAACCACCAACAAGACGTGGTTTTCCACCATCAGTTTTTTCAACACTACCAAAGCTAATGGAACGAGCTGGTAACTCGGATAAAGGGTCAATTACAGCGCTTTATACTGTGCTCGTTGAGGGCGATGATATGACAGAGCCTATTGCCGACGAAACACGTTCTATTTTGGATGGGCATATTGTTTTATCACGTAAGCTTGCGGCAGGAAATCATTATCCTGCTATTGATGTGCAAGCGAGTGTGAGCCGTGTTATGAATACTATTATTGCTAAAGACCATAAAAATAATGCGCAAAAATTGCGACAACTCCTTGCAAAATATGCAGAAGTTGAACTTCTTGTGCAAATTGGTGAATACAAAAAAGGTTCAGATGCAGAAGCTGATGAAGCCATTAGAAAAGTGCCTGCCATTAATCAATTTTTAAAGCAAGGGCTTGATGAAAAATCTAGTTTTGAAGAAAGCCTTGAAGCTCTTCACAAGGTTATTAACTCCTAGTGGCTAAGGCAAAATATCCCCTTGAAGCCCTTTTAGACGTGCGCTATTATCGGGAAGATAATGCAAAAAAAAGTTTGAATAATACTAAAAGAGAGAAGCAGGAAGCAGAAGAAGAAATTGTTGCACTACAAAAAGAATTACAGGCATACCAAATTTGGCGTGTGCAAGAAGAAGATAGACGCTACAAAGAAATTTTAGGCACTGTTCGCACTCTTGTAGAGCTTGATGCCCTCAAGGTGGATATTGCTAAGCTTATGATACAAGAAAATCGTCTTGAAGAAAATATTGAAAAAGCAAAAGCAAATCTTATTTTAAAGATCGAAACGTTAGAAGTGGCAAAGACTGTTCTTTTTAATGCTCAAAAAGATACCATGAAAATTTGTGCTCATAAAGACTTGTGGAAAATTGATGCCCAAAAAGAAGAAGCTCGCTTAGAAGATGTGGAAATGGAAGAATTTAAACCTAAACAGGTTAATGAATTTGAAGATTAGGGTATATTTGTTATTGAACTAAAATAAAATATTCTAACCGTAGAGGAGAACGTATGTCAAACTTTATAAATCTCGATGCAAGTAGAATGCAAAGTAATACACAAGCGTCACAATCAGCACGGGAACAAGAACCCAATAAAAGCGATATTGATGCTTTTGATGATGCTTTGAATGAACCAGCAAACTCAAAAAAAGAGCAGGGTACTTCTCATGGTTCTTCAGAGCAAAGTAATACTGCGAGTGGACAAAATTCTTTTGGACAAATGACTAATCCTCTTGATGCTCTTTTTGGTAATGGCCTGACAACAAAAGAAACAGCTCAAGCATCGGCTCAAAGTCTGTCGAGTACGAATGCAAAGCTTGTGGAAACTATTTTGGTATCACAACCTGGTGCCGACAATCAAGAGGTGCGTCTTACCTTGGGTAAAGATGTTTTGGCAGATACAGAGATTCGTATTACGAGAGATAGTAGTGGTACACTTAATATATCTCTTCAAACGAACAATCCATCTTCCTTTCAAACCCTTGTCGCAGGTCAGCATGATTTGAAAGCTATGCTAGAACGAGGTGAGGGAGATATTAAAATTACAGTGGAATCAGGTGACGCAGAACAAAATGATACGAATCAGCGTTCTCGTGGTTACAATGAATATGATGCAGAAGAAAAATAATTTAGAAGGGAATTTATGAATATTGCGGTAATACATGGTGGTAATTCCACTGAATGTCAAGTATCAACCTTAAATGCGGAATATATTAATAGTAGTTTAAAGGAATTAGGATATAACTCTTATCTTCTTGGATTTAATAAAGATATGTATTCTAGCCTTTTGCAAAATAAACCAGACGTTGTTTTTTTATGTGTGCAGGGTAAAGGGCATGGTGATGGCACACTGCAAGGTATACTTGATTCTCTTGAAATACCTTATACTGGTAGTAAAAGAGAAGCCTCGACTATCATAAATAATAAAATATTTTGTCAAAAATTATTCAAATTAGAAAATTTGCCCACTGCTCCTTCTTTTACATGGTCACGAAAGGAACATTTTTCCCCAAAAGGTAAAGATACTCTTTTGGGGAAAATGCAAATGGCAGAAGTGCTGTTTCCATGTGTGGTAAAAGCTCCAAGCCAGGGCGGAAGCTTTGGTATAGCGTACTTAGAGTCTATGGAAGATTTTCACAAAATTGATTCTATTTTTCAATATGACGAAGTCTTATTAATAGAAAAATTTATAAAAGGAAGATTTTATACCGTTGGCTTATTAGAACATGAGGGCAAACTTTTAACTCTCCCTACTATGGAAGGGGTGGCGGTTAATAGTGACGCAAAACTTATTTCTTTTGACGGAAAGTATACTGTTCATAAAGCAGAATTATCCGCAGAAATAAACGACAAAATGGCAAAATATGCTAAAGACGTTTTTCGCTGTATCAATGCTTCTGGCTATGGACGAGTGGACTTTATTTTAGAAGAATCAAGCAATATTCCCATAATTTTAGAAATTAATGCTGTTCCAGGTCTCAAACCACAAAGCTTATATCCCCCATCAGCCTTGCTTATTGGCATTGAATATAACAAATTGATTGATATTATACTTGCCAGTGCTACTTTCAAAGTATAGAGTAGGGCAATAACGTATTACGAGTAATGCCAACAAGGTATTAGGAGTAAAACGAATCTGGAATAAAGGGAATAATATGTTTAAAGATTTGCGAATAGGAACTAAAATACTGGTTATTATACTATTTACATCACTTACAGCATTACTAAGTATTTCTATTATTTCCTATACTGAGATGTTAAATCTTACCCAATATTCTCAAAATGCCAATATACAGCTTGGCATAACATCCTCTACCAAAAGCCAAGAAGCGTTACTCAGTCAAGCAGAAGCATTTCTTAAAAAAATAGCGATAGAGCAGGCAAATAACATTAATGCCGTGCTGTACCAAGTGGAAAGTGAGCTTGGCGCAGCTCGTGATTTTACAGAAAAGCTCTATGCAAATCCTGACAATTTTATTGGCTACGAGCTCCCCTTACCAGATAAAACAGAACATGGTGTTGCCGCTGCTAAATATATGCTTCCTATTGGAGTAGAAAAAACGCAAGCTATTAAAAGTGAGCTTAGGATATTATCCAATGCAGAATATATGCTTGCTTCTCTTGTTGCTCATAACGTAAATCTCGATAATATTTATATGGGCACAGAAAATGGTATCTCCTATCGTTACTCATCTTCAAGTGCCTATGATAAAAAATATGATCCTCGAAAAAGATCTTGGTATCAAGACGCTTTCAACAATAAACGAGAAATTGTTTGGCTTGATACGTATCTTGACCCATTTGGCTCGATTGGCGTAACCGCTGCTATGGCTTTTAATAATGAGCAAAATAAAATACACGGAGTTATCGCGACAGATATTACTCTAGACAGTATAACGCATATTATTTTAAACACTAAAATAGGCAAAGCTGGTTATGCTTTTTTATTAGACAATAAAGGTTCCTATATTGCTCACCCAAAGTACTCTGAAAAGAACTTTGAGAAGTCCCCTTCACAGAAAGCAACAGGAAGTTGGGCAGATGTTTTAGAAGACATGAATCAAGGAAAAACAGGGGTAGACGTAGCCACTATTGATGGTAGTGAAAAGTATATAGCGTATGCTCCTTTGCCTGTGTCTAATTGGTCTTTGGGGATAGTTGTGCCTATTGATGAAGTGACTTTGCCTGCCAGAGAAACTAAAGTAATTATTGATCAATATATCATAGAAGCGCAAAATTATATACACCAAACCCTTTCTGATATTCTTATGGACTTTATTGTACTGTTTACACTTTGTACTATGACTTTAGTCTTCTTTGCTTTTATTTTTTCAAAAACCATCACAAAACCCCTTAAACAATTACTTATTAGTGCAGAGCATATTGGAAAAGGGAATCTAGATAACCCTATAGAAGAAACAAGCAAAGATGAAGTAGGGCAGCTTGCAAAAGCATTTAATGCAATGGCAGCTAATCTAAAACAATATATTACAAACCTTTCCACTGTGATTGCTGAAAAAGAATCTATTAATAGCGAGTTAAATGTAGCCGCAAATATTCAGAATGATATGCTACCACGTATTTTTCCTATTTTCAGTGATTTAGATTCTGTTAGAATCTTTGCACAAATGACTCCTGCCAAAGAAGTTGGCGGAGATTTTTATGATGTCTTTTTTATTGATGAAGCGAAAACGAAATTGTGCTGTATTATTGCCGATGTGAGTGGTAAAGGCGTGCCTGCTTCTCTTTTCATGGTGATTACAAAAACAATTTTGAAATCTAATATTTCATTGGGTAAAAATTTACAAGATGCTATAATTCAAGCTAATCTTCTTTTAGCAGAAGACAATAATTCCTGTATGTTTGTTACCGTATTTTCTTCTATTTTAGATTTATCTACAGGAGAATTTACCTATGTCAACTGCGGGCATAATCCTCCTCTTCTTTGTCGTAAGGGCGAACGTTTTGAGTATATGAATATTACTCCGTCACTTCCGCTTGCTGCAACAGACTTTAGTCCTTATATGAGTGAACAAATTATGTTGCAGGCTGGGGATATTATTTATATGTATACAGATGGTATTACAGAAGCTATGAATAAGAATAATGTTATTTTTAGTGACAATACCTTGTTAAATGATCTTAATCTTATTCCAATGCATGATGCTTTAGAGCCAGAAGAAATTGATATTTTTATACGTGCAAAGGTAGAAGCGTTTGTAGATGGGGCAAATCAATCGGATGACATAACAACGCTTGTTCTTAAGTATACCCAAAAATAAGCACAAAAGAATATAGAATTATAAAAAGCTATGACAGAAAATAAAACACGTATATCATTATTTCTATCTTTAAGCGTTGGAACTATTATTATATTTGCATTTTTATGGCTTATTAATATTAATGAACCAGACAATTTGCGCATAGTTTTAAACCAGTATTTGTTTATACTTTGTGGTTTTAGTATAGTCGCTTTTCTTATTTTCTTTCTTAAGTTTGATATATTCAATGATAAAGGAATGCTCGAACGTGATCATATTTTAGTTATGGTAACGACCATTCTTGTTATTTCACAACTTGCTTTTTCTTTTGCCAATTATGCCTATAATGAACTCAACTTTACGTTTAACGCACGAAAAGCTATTACCAAAGTTTATTATAATATGTCAGAAAATTTTGATTTAGCAGAAATAATTGATAAAGAACTAGGAAAAGCCAAAAGTATCACGCTGGAAAATCAAAAAAAAGACCTAACAGCAGAAAAAATAGAAAATATTGCTATAACGAATACAAATAATGCTCTTAGCGAAGATGTAAATAGTATAAAGCCAGACTTTCATTTGATAGAAAGTGTTTTTTTACAATATAAATCACTGACTAAAGAAATAGGATATATTGCTATTCTTGATAAGAATAATACTGTCGTAGTAGCATCAGAAGAAAATTTGCCAAAACATCAAATTGATGCTGACCCACTCAGTTATTATAGTTTCCCTCTTGATGGATATGAGTTACGTATTAGTATATCTAAAACCCATCATGATTCCATGACTCATATTCTCCTCTTAGAACTTCTTGCCGTTGTTGCTATTTCCATCTTCTTTAGTATTGAATTAATGATTTTCACCCTAAAATACTGGGGTAATAAAATACACCCACCCTGTATGATTAATAATAAAGATGCGTGCCAAGCACTGCAATATGTCCGACAAATAGCCTTTGTTTTTTATTTTGCTTCTCGCATGGCAACCACCTTTATTCCTTTAGTAGCAAAAGAATTTGATGATACTATTTTTGGATTATCAGGCAATGCGTTAGCCAGTATTCCTCTTTCAGTGGAAACATTTTTCACTTGCACCTCTATATTTTTTACCTCCATGCTTATTGAGAAAAAGGGCTGGAAATTGCCGTTTTTAGGTGGTTTGCTCGTTGTTGTTGTGGGTACGGTATTAAGTGCGTGTTCTTTTAATATTATGATGTTCATAGCTTCAAGAGGTATTGTTGGTTTGGGTTATGGTTTTTGTTGGATGACATTGCGAAATTTGTCTCTTTTTGGGCGAGATTATGATGAAAAATCAAAGGGTTTTTCTTTGCTTAATGCAGGTTTATACGCAGGAATGAATTGCGGTGTTGTGTTTGGTGCTATTTTGGCAGAACGAATTGGATACGCAAATGTTTTTTTAGTCGCTGCCGCTGTCACTCTTTTTTGTAGTCTATTTATTATGAAAATGGAAAATGTCATTTATGTCCGTCCAAAGAATGATAAAGAGTCTGCTGAACATATACAGACGAAGAAATTTTCAAAATCCGAAAAATTTCAACTCTTTATTTTAGCTTCCTTTGTGCTTCTTCTGATATTCCCAAGTACTATTGCAAGTGCCTATTTAGGTTATTACCTTCCCCTTTATTTTAATGATATAGGTCGCTCCATTTCTGATGTTGGGCTTGCTCAATTACTGTATGGCTTGCTTATTATTTATGTAGGCCCGTATCTTGCGACGTTAAAAGATTTAAAAAAATGGACATCTTTATATAGCTTTATCATTGCCGCCGCATTTATTGGTTTTGGACTTACAGGAGGCTTTCTACCAGCCCTTATAACTGTTTTAGCCCTTGGTGTTGCTGATAGTTTTGGTTTTGTGTTACAAAATAACTATTTCTTGAAATTTAAGATATTACGAAATTTTGGGGAAAGTCTTTCCCTTTCACTCCTAAGTTTTCTTAAAAAAGCGGGAGAAATGCTTGGCCCACTTACTTTTGCTGCCTTCATGGGCTTTGGAGTTTATGGCGTAGCTATTCTTGGGCTTATCTTTTTAGTGTTTACTTTAATCTATGTTATATTTTTTGGTAGACGAGTGGAAATGGTTTGAAACAAGGACTGTTAAGCCTCTAAAGTTGTCGTTCTTACTCATTGTGCAAATATTATTGGCACTACACTAAAATTTTTCACGTATGACATTTATTTTATAAAATAGTATGGATTGTGTTGACTAATTATAATTTATTGTTATTATTGATAATATAATAGATAGTATGCAAAAATAGAACAAATAAAAATGTTTATACTCCATAAAAATAAAATGGTACAATTTTTGCATTTTAAATTTATACGGATAAATAAAAAAATAGTATTTATCATCAGGAGAGTACAATGAGTAAAGAAAATGCAGGCCAATTTATTAAGCATCTGGCAACTATTTTAGATTTAAATGAACTTAATTTTGATGAAGCAAATTCTGTTGAATTGAGTATTGATGATAATATTGGGGTGATTATTCATTACGCAGAAGAATTAAATTCTCTTGTGGTAAATTTGCTTATTGCTCCTATTTTAGACACAGATACAAAAACAACGACGGATCTTCTTTATGATATTTTGTGTGGCAACTATATGTGGGCTTATACCGCTGGTGCTAATCTTGGTATTGACCGTGAGAGTGGTCTCCTTGCCTTAAATCGAATTTTTGAAATAGCACCAGTTTTTGCCAACGAAGAACTTACTATGTTTGAAGATGCCTTTTTTGCCCTTGCAGGGGCTGCAAGATATTGGCGTGATTATGTTAATGGTGTACAAAATAACGATGAACCACAATCGCCTGACGCATTATTGGATATGAATAATATAATGCGTGTTTAAGATAATTTAAAGAAGTATCTTAGCTTATTACAGAAGATTACCTTCTTTGAAAACCTGAGTATTTTACTATTTAAATTTTTTATCAAAATACACCTTAAAAATAAATATCCTTAATTATAGGGGTGTGGGATATAATCCCTCACCTCATAAATATTATTATATACGGAGAGCCTTATGTCTCAAATAATAAATAATGGCATGGCTATACAAATGCCAGTGAATGTATCTGAAGATATCGCACCAGGCAACATCGCCGCAGCGCATGTACCCGCAGGGGAGATTGGTGTGGCAGGTACAGCAGCAGGAGCTTTAGGCCCTGTTCGAAATTTTGGAGCAATTACGGGACAGCAAAATGTACCCGTACCTACAGGTGCAGATCTTGCTGCTAACGTTGCTGAGGGAAGATGTGCGAAAATGGCTCGTTGGTTTACGGAAGGCACGCCCAGTATGCGTAGAACGGGCGGGCTTCCTGCAAACGTGGAAGTTAATGTAGGTACTGCTGATAACCCTAAGAATATCAATTATAAAAATACAGAACTTGCGTCCATGGTTAATTGTTTACCTCGTATGCAAAGGGCAGCTGCACGAGAAGCTTTGCCTCAACTTCTTGCCGCACGTATTAATCATGGTCAAGAGGTAACCCAAAGTGTCTTAGATGACACAAGAACGGGATCTGCTTCTTTGCAAGATGTTGCAGACGTGATGCTCTTTTTAGATGGAAAATCTCACGCCCAAGGAGTTGGATTTAGTGAAGGTGCTTTTAGTATTGAAGACTCAGAAGGGCGCTTATATGACTTTTTGAATACTGCCCCTGATAAATATTTGCGTTCATCAACTCACTTAAGTTCTCAACAAGGTGCTACTATTGGAGTGCCTCCTAATACACATAGCAATGCGCATCGTGGCATTGATTTTCCAAAGGGAGCGGAACAAGGGCTTCCTACGGGTAAAAGAACGGTTTTATTTTGTGCTATCCCAGCAGCAAATGGCCAGAACAGACGTATTTTTATGAAACCAGAAAGTAATGGTTGCCGTTTGAGCACTCTTTCTCATGTGAATAGACTTGCAGGAAGAGATAATATTGCGGAACGCACCGTTAATTGGAAAACGGATTTCGGTCAATTTCTAGGACATGCAGGGGGGGCTATAGCCTCTACAGCGAGAAAAATATTTAATATTGAAGTAGGCGCAGCACGAAAGGAACGCATTCCCTCCGCAGTAAAAGAAGCGTTTGCTGCGTTTGTAAAAGAAGTACCGAATCAAGCAATAAGGGTTATGCTTACAGCCAATAATCCAACTGATGATGCACAAGGTATCCGCACCATGTTAGCCAATATACGAAGCGCTATAGAAGGCTTACCTGCTGGAGTCGCTCGGAATGATCTAGCGTTAATGGCGAAGGGTTTTACGGATACTTTGGGTCTATCCTTGCTTGATGCAAGACATGCTCAAAACCGTATTGGTAATGAAGTTTTATTTGATGCTAGTGAAATACAGGCAGGCATGCAAGACGATAACCCTATCGAAATGACAGATCGAGATAAACAACGCTCAGTGAGAGAGGCTTTGACAAATCCTACTGATGCACAAAAAATACTACTAGCTGGTCTTGGCAGTGATTTTCAACTACAGGCTATGACAGCTTTACCAGAGATTAGAACAGCACTTGATAATATTGCGGGCGTGGATAAAGAGAATACTTCAAGCGTAAAACGAGCGATTCATTCTTTATACGATTCTATAGGAACTTCGTTGCAAAGACTAGACAAAAGCGTTGACGATGTCATTGAGTTTACAACAAAGACTATACAACTTGCTAGTAGCTCGATGAGTCAAGCCAGTTTGCGTGGTATATATACTTTACTTTCTACACCAGAAGCTATCAGGCAAAGAGAAGAAATACAAATTGCCACTCAAAATATAGCACTTGGAGCAAGGGGTGATGAAAGCTTTACTCAGGTTGCTGGGATTGTGGGTAGAATGCTTTATTATTTGCCTGCCACGGTAACAGGTATTGAAGCTGCTCTTGATATAGCTGAGGCAGATTATCTTCCTGCACAAGCAAATTTGTCGCACATGATTCATCAAGCAAATGTGGATATTATTACACCTCACCCTTTATTAGATGATGCTAACAATCCTATTTTAGGTGAAGATGGCAATCCTCGCATGAAAGACATTGATCCTAATGGTATATCAGCCGTATTTGTAAAAGACTGCATAGAAAGATCGGGTGTGTTTACCGTTGCAGGCCAAAATGGTGGGGGACGTTTAACGACGGAAGCTATGGTAATGGAAGCTCTGCCTAATCCTGCCATGCGTGCCGCTGTAACATCGCTTGCATCTCAATCATCACTTGCATGTTTCTCTACGGTGCTTAATGCAACAGGCATGTATAGTCGTGCGCATGGTGTAATGTTAGCTTCTGCACCAGGTACAAGAAAATATAGTTTTGACCTTGCAACAGGTATATTTAAAGCTAAAGTAGAGGATAAAATTGAGCGGTTTATACATGCTACTGGAAAAATGATGCTGTTAAGGGAAAGTTCGTCTATCACTTACGAATATTCGTGCAAACTTTTACAAGATGACAATGGCACAGTGTTTATTGAAGAACGGAATGTTGAAGCACGAGAAGGTATGCGTGACGAAGTTCTTGCAAAAGGTACAGAAGCCTTTATGGATACAAGTTGGACAGTAAAACCAGCAGGACCACGTTAAAAACAGAGGCTAAAAAATAAGTAAAATGTTTTTTATGGAAAAAGGGGAGTTTACTCCCCTAACCCCCACATTATGTATTTTTTATAAACTTTGTTTACAAAAAATACTAAAATACGAGGTTTCCAAAGGACATAATGCCCTTTGGTGGAGAGTATCCTACCCAACGGGCGACCATAGGTCGTTTCAGTTTGTGAGGTACGAACAAATACTGAAATAGAGAGCAGAGCGAGAGGCAAAGCCTTTCAAATAGGATTGACGTGGGTGTTTATCTTATGGGGCTCTAAACTTTCTTGCTTTTTAATGTAAGAAAGTATACACTCATTATCATGTATCTGTAACGGTAGGGATCCTAATCATGAATAGTTATGTGCCTTATGAAACTATAAAAATGCCAACTTTAGAAGCACGTGTTAATAATATTCTTTACACTCGTGAAAATCCTTGGCAGATTGATATAGGTGTAAAAAAAGGTTGGCTTCGTCCGTTATTTATGCCTTTTCCTGCTGTTTATACAAGTGCAATTTCTTTGCAAATTGGCGAATCTATATGTTATATTGCTTTCCAAGATGATAACTGGCTTTATACTCATTCAAGCTTTGATGATGTGGAAAATAAAGAAGAAATTATTTTGCCTTATGAGTTAAAACAGGCATTGCTTGAACATTGCATGACACCTTATGTTGAGTATCTGTCCAGTTTACTCGAAACCACGGTTAAACTGCTTGAGAGTTATGTGGATTTAGAGGAAAACAAAAAAGATTTTTTACCAAATAATTCTGAAAACTATTCACGATTTGCTTTTGAATACAGTATCTCCTTTAATGAACGTCATTCTTGTGATGCTTCGTGTTTGTTTGTGGATCTTTTTATACCGCAAAATATAAATATAGATGCTTTGCTTCAAAAAATAACAGCGTTGCCCATGAGCAAAAAAAGTGCATGGACAAAGGAAGCTATAGAAGCTTTTCCCATTGAATTAAGCTTTGAAGCTGGGCATGTGATTTTATCTCAAAAAGAAATAAAACAGCTTGAAATGGGAGATATTCTTTTGCCTGACGAGTATTACTCTCAACCTATTGAGAGTATTGAGACTACTCGTTTAAAGCTTTGTATAGGGTCAGGAAATTTCGAAGATAATGCTTTAGAGAATACTCCCCAAAATTATGCTTTATATTGTAGCAAACAAGCCTTTGTTTTTTGTTCTTTAGAAGGAAATAAGGCGACTGTTCTTGACAATATGAGTAAGCATAGCATGCAAACTATTATCCAAAAAGTCGAAGGAAATAACATGTCTGAAGAAAATAATATGCTTGAAGAAGATACTATATCTGAAGAAGAGAGTACTATAGGAACAGAGGCTCAAGATACGGGGATAGAAAATACTAAGATAGAAAATACAAGCATGGACAATGCTCAGATGAAGAAAATTGTTGATGATTTTGAAGCTATTGTAAGCTTTGAATTAGAAAGGCGAGTGCTTAGCATTGCGGATATTCAATCTATCACGGAAGGTTATACATTTGCATTGAGTAGTGATAAAAATTCACCCGTGACTTTAAGAGTAAATGGAAAAGATATGGGACGAGGCAGGTTAGTGGATATGGACGGTATGCTTGGCGTGCAAATAACCAAACTAGGCGTTTAAGCGATACTTTTTGAATACAAAAACGCTATTATGCATGCTCTATGTCTAACAAATTATAACACAGTGAATTACAATATAATAAGATTGTAACACAAGAAGAAGTGTATATGGCTGGTATTAATCCTCTTTATTTTATGATGGGCATGGCTGTTTTAGGTCTAGCCCCTTTTCTTCTTATGATGACAACATCTTACGTAAAAATTATTGTTGTTACTTCTCTTATTCGTAATGCTCTTGGGGTACAACAAATTCCACCTGCCATGGTTATGAATGGGCTTGCTATGGTGCTTAGTATTTTTATTATGGCTCCTACAGTGAAAGCGACGGTTGATATTGTTTCTAATATGACACTGTCTGAGCAAATATCTACACAAACGTCTGATAGTATGCAATTAGAAGAAATTTTGGCACTTTCCACTCAAGCTTCTGCCCCTTTGAAAGAATTTTTGGAAAAAAATACAGACACTCAAATTTTACGTGCGTTTGTAAATACAGCAAGACAAGTGTGGCCACAAAGTGAACAAGCCTCTATTTCAGAAAGTAATTTGCTTATTTTAGTTCCTGCCTTTACCATTACAGAATTGACAAAAGCATTTCAAATTGGTTTTTTATTGTATTTGCCTTTTATTGCTATTGACCTTATTATTTCTAATATATTGCTTGCTATGGGTATGATGATGGTTTCACCTATGACAATTTCCTTGCCTTTTAAACTCTTACTCTTTGTAACATTAGATGGTTGGCTTAAAATTAGTCAAGGTTTGTTGCTCAGCTATCGATAAGACAAGCATTATAGATTTTAGTCGTAATCTAAACACTACGGCGTTCTATGAATTATCAACGATCAAAAATAACAGGGGACTATATATGAATATTTCTTTTGAAGAAAAAGACGGCATTTTGATTTTCAACCTTGAGGGCAGAATGGATGCAATCACTGTAAGTCTTTTTGAAGAAACGTTCCGTACAAAATTGGACGAAAACGCATCAAAACTACTCATTAACCTTGTAGGTCTTGAATATATCAGCTCGGCTGGACTTCGTGGTATTTTAATCGCAGAAAAAGCTAGTCGTGCAAAAAAAGTGACCTTGGCGTTTTGTTCTTTGCAGAATATGGTTGCAGAAGTATTTAAAATATCTGGATTCAATACAATCTTAAAAATTTATGCAACACAAGAAGATGCAATAATAGCACTTGCTTAACTATGGAGGGATGATGCTTAGAATAAAAATTCCTACTCAATTAGTATATCTTCCTGATGTTAATGTATTTATTAATAAAGCATTGCCAGATGAATTTAAATGCATAAGTCCTCAAGTTGAACTGGCAGTGGAAGAATTACTTGTTAATGTATTTAGCTATGCGTACAAAGACAATATGGAAAAATTGAGTGAGGCAGAAGTTACTTGTCGCATGGTAGATTTTGATGATACTCCTTGCTTTTGTCTTGCTGTGCTTGATTGGGGGCAGCCTTTTAATCCTTTTTCAGAAGCACCAGTACCAGATACGGAACTTGATGCTGATGAGCGTCCCATTGGCGGACTGGGGATATTTCTCATAAAATCAATGGTTGCTCACTATAGTTATAGCTATTTAAATAAAAGTAATTTTATCGAACTTTATTTTACTTTACCTACTGACTCAAAATAAGTTTTATCTTTTCAGAGAGTTAATTTAAATGAAGTATAAAATACTAAAAATATTTCTGCTGAGTATTTTTTTATTCGCTACATCTTTTTCTGTGCCTTTTGCCGAACAAATTGGGCAAAAATCTTCTCTAGGTATAGCTTGCGCTCAGAGTACATCTCAAATCATATCTGAGACGTATCATACAGAAATGAAATCACCCTCTAGGTTGCGTCCTTTGAATCAATCTGATGCTTTACTCGTGCCTGAAACTTCCTTATTACCTAACACTGTTCGACAGAAAAAAGTAGAAATTGTATCTCAAGAAAGCCATTCTCCTCTCAATACAAAATATGAGGCAAAAAATCCGTATGGATCGACTCATGACATAAATCAAATGGGAAAAACAGGCAATAAAACAGAGATAAACAATATAAAGCAAAACCATGAAAGCTTGCAAAGCAAAGAGAAAAATACTTACGCTTCATTGGAAGAAAACAGTAAAGAATCAATACACTTAATTGATACATTAGATGTCTATGCTCTCTCTTCGTATGCGAACTATTTGCGTTTGCCAAGTAGTGCCCCCTCTTTTACTGTAAACCCTTCTCTTTCTGCTCCTTCAATGTCAGATTTCATGAAAATACAAGCATTACAAAGTATTATTAATGAAGCTGCTTTAAAATTTGGATTAAATCCTGCTCTCATCACAGCGGTTATAAAAGTAGAGTCAAATTTTTTATCGCATGCACTCTCTCCAAAAGGAGCGCAAGGGCTTATGCAAATTATGCCTCAAACACAAGCGTATTTAGGCGTGCTTAATCCTTATGATGCGAAAATGAGTATAATGGCTGGCAGTGCCTATCTACGAGAACAGTTAGATAGGTTTGGCACCGAAGAACTTGCCCTTGCTGCTTATAATGCTGGGCCATATAATGTGATAAAGCATAAGGGGATACCTCCTTTTCTTGAAACAAGAAATTATGTTAATAAAGTGCTTGCTTATAAAAATAAAATAACTTTTTAGAATCTGTATAATTTTTTCCAAGTATGACATTGAAATTCAAGGCATCTCACAATTTCTTCTGAGAGGGCTAAATTTCATAATGATGAAGCTACTTTATTTTTAGAATTTGCAAAAAAGTTGGCAGCAAGCATGTTTATCAAGATATTTATGCATTATAAGGACGGAGAGGCATTTGATGATATTAGCATACTGATTTTTATGGGAGTAGACTAAAAGATAACGCTGGATTTTTTTTATGATATTGCCAACTTTTTTGGCATACACGATAAAAATTTATAAATATACAAGTATAGATGAGAGACTTATTTTATAAATATTATATGATTTTATATACTTATATATAAATATGTGTTTTGGCTCGATTTTTGCTTAACTAATAAATACTAACAATTTGAGGAGAAAACTATGAGTAAAGAACACGCAGGTATTATCGTAAAACATCTTTCTACCGTGCTTGAATGTAAAGAATTTTCTTTTGATGATCAAAATAATATAGAACTCACCCTTGATGATGATATGGGCGTCATTATTCATTACTCAGAAGAAGCCAATGCTCTTGTGGTGAATATGCTCATTGCTCCTCTACTGAATGAAGATAGCGATATTTTGTATGAAATTCTTTGTGGAAACTATATGTGGGGATTCACGGCAGGTGGCAATATTGGTATTGATCGTGAAAGCGGCTTACTTTCTTTGCATAGATTAATAGAAATTTCGGATAACGCTTCGGAAGAAGCTTCTATGTTTGAAGAAGTTTTTGTTGCCCTTGTGGGTGCTGCAAGATATTGGCGTAATTACCTTGAAGGGGTGCAAGAGCCCTCAACAAGTTCTGATTCACTAGAAAGTATAGCAAATATGGTCCGTATTTAAATAAAATTCTTTTATTCGTAGGAGTATACCATGTCTCAAGTAAATACGGGAATGCATGCACCACTATCAACAGGCTTAGGAACATCAAGTCCTATAGGGACTGATCAAAATATAGTAAAGCCTCCAGTGGCAAATGCTTCCAGCTCTGGTGCAATGGTGCAAAGCCTTGCTACAGCACAAAGTCGTGGTATACAAAGTGTCACTTCCCCTACAATAGCTAGCGTAAAAGCGAACGTGCAAGAAGGACGTAGTGCTCGTATTGCTCAGTGGTTCAAGGAAGGTACTCCCCGTGCACACCGTACGGGTGGGCTTGATACAACAGTGACTATTTCTTTGTCTAATAATAAAAGCTGTTCCTATAAAAATACTGAACTTGCCTCTATGATTAATAGTTTGCCACGCTTGCAAAGAGCAGATGCAAGGGCAAATTTAGTGGAAAATTTAAGCGCTCGTATGCTAAGGGGGGAAGCATTAACAAAAAATATACTCGATGGCAGTGATCCCCTTAAGGGCTTAGAGGCAGTGACAGATCAAGCCGCTTCGCAAGATGTTGCTGATATTATGCTTTTTCTAGATGGGAAATCTCGTTCTGCGGACAATGGTTTTACTTCTGGAGCCTTTAGTGTTGAAGATTCAGCAGGACGCTTATATGATTTTTTAGACAAGAACACTGAAAAATATTTACGCACATCAAGCCATATGACATCCGCACAAAAGACAGATATTGGCGATTTCAATAACTCCCATAAGAATGTAGCTCGTGGTATTGATTTGCCCAAAGGCCCTAATGGTCTTCCTTTAGGTAATCAAGCATTGCTTTTTAGTGTTATTCCAAAGGAAACTGGTTCAGCTCGGCATATTTTCTTAAAACCTGAAATTTGTAGTGGTAGAATGAGCACGCTTTCTAATGCCAGTAGAATAGCTGGACAAGATAGCACTGGTAGTCAGGAACGTCCTTTACGTTTTCGCTCAGATTTTGGAGCGATGTTTAAGCGTTCTTTTACCTCTTTTGTATCGCATTCTGGTGTTGTAGGCATGCTTTCATCCCTTTTTGTTCGTGATGCGGCTGGGGTAAGAAACGAACGCATTCCGACTGCTTTAAAAAATGAATTTAAAGCTTTTATGAAAGAGGCGAAAGTCTTCCTTTCTGACGTCGCCTATACAAAGCTCTCTGCTAATCATCCTACCAGTGATTCTCAAGGCGTACGCACCATGGTAGCTAATATACGCAATGTATTAGGAAGTTTGTCAGAAGATACGGGTTTTGATGAATTTGAAGCACTTAGCACCAAGTTTGCTGAAACTATTACACCGCTTTTATCAGAAACAAGTCACATGCGTGATCGTATTGGCAATGAAGTTGTCTTCTCTGAGATTGAAATTCAAGATGGCATGACACAAGATTCGATTACCAGTTATAATATGCAAAGTCTGGTAGAGGATGCTTTGTTTTCCCAAGAAGAAATATCTGAAACAAGTTTAGAACCTTTGCCTCAGTCTCTTCTAGAAGATAAATTAGTAAAAATAAATGCTGAGCTGACAGAGGAAATATTCGATCTGAATGCCGATGCTAGTGCCATAATGAAGACATATGGTGAGACTATTGATGTTTTGAGGGCAGAATCTTTAGACTCTTTGCCTGAAGATCTACAAGTTGAATTTTCTGACAAATTGGATGGTACGTACCAAGCTTTTTGTACGAAATACATTACTTCAAACGCATCCATAGATTCCTTAGTTAAGTCTGTAGGAGATACTGGCAACAAAGAGGTACTTAAAAATCTGCTTCAGCTAGGGCTGTATTCACCCAACCTTATTGCAAAATTCAAAGCAATGGGAATAATAGAATTAGAATCTATGCTTACACTAGTAGGCAAAGCACAAAAAGAACCTTCTTCTCAAAGTTTAGGAGATGCTTGGAAAGCACTTGATAGTATTTGTATGCCTGTACCTATTTTACATAAAACGGTGCTTGCACTAAAAGAAGCGTTGATTCCAGCAGATGTTCAAGAGATTAATAAAGAAGAAACGCAACAAACACTTAAGCAACTGCATATGTGCCTGGTTACATTGAGCGCTATTGTTGGTTGTATGCCTTCTGAAGATTCTCAGGATGTGACAACTCTGACGATGAAGGATTTTAAAAAAATAATGGATAATCCGCCAAGAACAGCAGGAGGACTAACTCTTGATATCTTGATGCAGGATGCCTATATTCAATTAATGCAGATAGAAAATCCAGAGATGACGCAAGCTGAGTGTATCAACTCACTGCCACTGTCCCAGCAGGTAAGTGCTCATGCTTGTATGACAGAATTAAATAGGATTGGCGTAGTAAGCACTGCACAATTAGAAAGCATTGAAAAAGTTGTGTTAAGTCACTTATCTTTCAACAAAAAAATTAGGACTAGCTTATCCAGAAATAGATCTGATTATGGAGAAGTACAACTCTCACTACTCATTCGGAAATTTGCTTCAGATATAATTGGTAAGCCGGTTGGAACAGGTGTTTCTGATGAAACTTTACTTTTATTTGCTGCAAGAAAACTTGAAGTTATAGAAGAAAAACGTGCGAATAAAGCAGGAAAGCTTGTTAGTGTAGCAGCAAACCCTGACAAACCTACTGGTGCAACTATCCTAGTAGACCATGATATTGCCGCCGCTTTAGCCCGTGTAGATGGGGAACTTCGTAAAATAGATACAACTACTGCGATGCTTCCAACAATGATGGCTGCGCAAGGAGTTTCAACAAGAGATAAACTTGTAGGGCAAACACAAGGATATAGCGTATTAGCATTACAACGTGCACTTGTGAGTGACGTGAAGCAATTATCCGATCATGACCTACTTGTACTTGGTCTGAACCGTGAAATTGCGGCAGACCAGGATAAATTAAAAGATTTTGTGGACGCTCGATTTGGCGTAAGCAGTGGGCAGAAAAATGACATTGAGATGGACTGGCAGACTTCTCTCTTGTTGAGCTCCTATGTAAATGCTGGGGGCAAATTAGAAGACTTAAACTTATCTGAGGGTGCTGCTAAAGAGTTTGCAATCATCACAGCGAAATCTAATTTATCAGAAGAAGCTCGTGCCGCAATAATAGGAAAGCTCAATATTGTAAAGCCTAGCGTATTAGCTGGGAGCTTCCATATAAATCTACAAAAGGGAATGAGTAAGGCGACAGGCTATAGTGATATCCCTGGAAGAGCATTAAAAATACTTCTAAGAGCGTATGTCGACCCAGCTCATGTAAAAAGCAAGGGTGTCGCTTCTATAACTGTTGGTGATGTAAGTATAGATTTTACAAAAGCAATGACGCGTGAACAATTAGGAGAAGGCATATTAGCCGTGCTTAATAGTCAGAGCATGTCTATAGTGTCCACTAAAGGAAAATCGACCTCCGCAGACTATCTCCAGCCTGTTGTTTGTGCTCATACGAGTATACAAAACATGCAGAAAGGTGGGAAAAGTAATACAGAACTGCTCAGCCAGGCTAGTAAGAAAGTCTTTTTCGGGAACAAAAATTCGGCAGTAATGCAAAAGTTGAGTGAGTTAATTACAATAGATAAGCAAATAGAAGTAAGGGCTGAACTTCTGGAGAGCGCGGGCGAAGCATTATTTAAAATGCCTACTTTTGCACGACAACGTTTACCACTTGCCCTTCTTGTTGCTGCAAAAAGCTTAGGAGTAGATTCGCTGAGTGCATTTGTTTCTCAGTTACACAGTTCAGACCCTGATAGAGTTAGAGAGAGTCTTGAGCATTTGACAACGGCATTTAAACACATGGGTATGAATGAAGAGCTTGCATCTAATTTAGCCATAATATCTAGTGTCAAAATAAGGGACACAGATGGAGCTTTTTCCTTGAAAAAATTAACAAGAAACCTCCACCAAAGCCTTGTTACGCGTAGTTTTAGTAGAAAGATATCCGAGAGAATGCATAGTTCAAAAGAAGTGCGAAGTGCATTAAAACTGGAAGAAACGAGAGAGAGTGCCCTGCAAGTGATTGGAACTCTTGATAGCGGGAAATCTTTAACCCTCGTGTCTCAGAGGTCTCTGGGAATGTCTGCATCAGTGACTGGGGATGTCCCTATCACGGCATCTGCCAGTTTAGCGCTTGGCAAAAGTGAGGGCATTACGCTTTGGCGTACCGAGGATGGAAAATCTTGCCTTACTATAGATAGAAGTATGTTTGCTAAAGGAGGACTTAGTCTCGGTGCACTTAAGATGCTAAAGCTTAATGTAGGCGTCAGAGCAGAAAAAGCCAACGGACTTGTATTTAGTTTTCCAGATGACGAAAAATGTGCTGAATTTACAAGCCTTTTCTTGACACAGAAAGCAATAGAAAAAGATCTTGGACTTTGCGAACGCGTGAGCCTTGGGGGAAGTGTAACACTCGCAGCTACAGTTAGTCTAGATCTAGGAAAGCCCCATGGTTTTCTTGGTCGTAACGCCATCAAGTTTGGAGTTCAGCCCTCGGCTGGTATATCCGTAACAAGGAAAACGATACAAGAAGGTACAAATATAACTAAAAGTGCTAGCACTGTATATTCTGCCAATAGTCATCAAGTTACACACAACATGCAAGTAACGACGGATCTCTCAGAGACTAAATTGATAAGTGCAAAAAATACGGCTTCTACAATTATTGGTGGTAAGAATCCAATAGACTCAGCAAGAGATTATTGCCAAAGAATGAATATTCCTAACTCTGTAATCGAGGAAATTATTGCACATGTTTCTGATAATAAAATTGAACATTTTAGTCTCAGTGTTGTTTCAGAGTTGAAGGAAAGTGCACACGCCTCCCTGATAGGATCGAAAATAGATGATGTAGTGAATAATCCAGATCAGTATGAATTTAAACATTTGACACTTTCTTGTAGTTCTGGACCTTTAATTTCAAAATCACGACATGTAGCAGCTGTTTATCAGGCGTCAACAAATGCAATTGGTGAGCAACAAATAAGATTCTCAGCACCATAGAAATAGAGTAAAGGATTTTATTGTAATTAAATGAAATTATTATGCTTATTTGAATATATGTTTGGTTTTTCTATACAATAAGATAAAGCGATAAAGCTGATGGTTTTTTACGCGTTCGCAGTTTAGAACCTTCAGCATTGTCAGAACTTGCTATGCTTATTTCTTGTTAGTGCTCGAGTTAGTGGAATGTTTAGCAAGTACAGTGCAGCATTAGAACCGCCAGTGATAACAGTGGGTTCAGAGCTTCCTTTGGTTGTTGTTAATGTGGCTTCTGCGTTATCGCTTGAAGTATTACTAGAGTATGTACTTGGAGTTTTAGAGGAATCTGTAATGATCCCTTCTAAGTAAAGCTACATCTAAGAGAGTTTTCCTTAACGTTTTGTTACCAGTTTCATGTACCGATTGTGGTGTGTTCCTGTTCAGTGCTATATGTAGATATTCAGTATTATATTCATGAATCCATGTGCTTAGCTTGTTTTGAATCTTCTGTAAACTTTGCCATTGTTCAAGCCATAAGCATTCCTCTTTGATTGTACGCATGATTCTTTCCGTGTCAGCATTTCCTTTAGGGATATTATAACTTGTAAATGGCTGAGTAGTTTTAAGTAATTTACATTCCTTCATGAAGCTTCTACTTGTTGGTTGGCAGCCATTGTCACTCACACAACAGAAATGGGCTGGTATCTATTCCTCGAACTCCTTCGGGGAAATTATTATGAACTGCCATATTAAGGGCTTCAAGCCAGTGATTTGTTTCCACTGGTTTCTCTTGTTTTGACATCCAATATGATGCCCAACTATTTTCTTCGAATAGCAATCCAAAACAATAGTGATATAAACACAGCTAGTATCTGTTGTGATTTTTATCATACTAATCCCCACCCCATTTGACGAGAGCCAAGGGTGATTGGGGCGAGGTTTCGTTCCTTGAGGTGTTCTATTTGCTTTTAGATTTCGACCTTTTACCCCCGAATTGTATATAAAAACGGCACATCGTATTTTGGTGTGCCGTTTTGCTTTTCTTGTCTATTATGGGTTCTTGATTATTTACACTTTTTACGTATATCAATCATCATCATCATCATCATCATCATCATCGCCTAATATTTCTTGTAGGAATTCATCTAAGTTCTTATAATCACTAAAAGACATTTCATCTGAAATATTAAACATACAGAAAATTTGCTTCGAAAAATCATAAACTAAGTAATCATTGTCAAAACAATCAACCAATGGCACGAGCTTTTCCTTCAAAAAATCTACTTCCATATCTTCTGATGCTGAAAGAATCTCATCTAAATCCAAAATTCGACATTCAGTGTCCCCATCATCTGATTCAAGGTCTTTATTCTTTAGAGATAAAAGCAGCCATGCTTCAAGGGGTAGGGGATTTCCCAAAGCGTCTTCTAGCTTCTTACGCTCATCTATAGTCACAAAATTGCATAAATCAGTCATCTGATTGAAAAAATTAGGTGCAGAGTTTTTCATGGTAAATCCTTTTGCTAAGTTGTTTTAATTGTAAGGTTTATTATTATATTTTATTAACTTCTTATATATTGATTCTTGTAATCATTTTTATAAAAATTCATTCTGTTGTCCAATTTGCATTTCCCCGTCTTCAAAGTACAAGGCAACGCCATGTTCTTCCTCGTATATGCATTCCATTAAAATCCCCCATGAACCGTCCTCTCTAAACATAATATCGGTCACCTCTAAACTGGAAGTGACATCCTCTATGCTCAAGTCCCCATAATCTTTATCATCGTCATCATCTTCGCCTTCATAATCTTCTGCAAGTATTTTACAAAATTCGACAATCATCATAAAATTATCTTCAATAATTTGTGGAAAGCTATCCTTTATAGATAGATACGCTTCTTGGTGCTCTGCGGTAATACCTTCTTTATCAACATCACTGGCGACAATATTTATGTTGAAGATACGCCCCCATATTTCTAAAGTATCTTTCTTTTCCCAGCTAAAGTGTTTAGATGTCATCAAGCCAAAAACAGGGTCTTGTATACTTTCCCCTGTTGAGCTTTTGTTGTCATCGCCATCGTCTTCGTCATTGTCATTGTCGTTATTGTTATCGCCGTCGTCGTCATCGTAGTCATCGTCGTCATTATCATTATCGTCGTCCTCATCGTCGTCGTCGTCGTCAAAAAACATCCCTTCCTCAAGATGCTCCTTTTCTATAAATTCTGCGAGGCTATCAAAAATTTTCTTAGGGATATAATTTGGAGCCGTTTCATAAATTTCCCCTGTAGCTGATTGCACAATCACTATGCCATCTATGCACAGATTATAGATCACATATAAATCAGCTGGGAATGTTTCAGAAATGTCACGAGCATATTGTGTTTGGTCAACAACATCTATGTGTCCTGCACCAAGACCAGTTAATTCCATGCTCCCTGCAGATACATCGCCAAATTGAGTCAGATATGTTTTATACTCTGGAGCAAAGGTTAAGCCTAAAGTGTTCTCTGCTTCGCGTATTTGCTCTTGTGTGGCGCCTTTACCTGTGTATAAGCCTTCTAATTTAACGACTGTTTCGATAATACTCATCACTAATTCTGGACAGATTTCCTCAGTTTGTGTTGGTATTACCGCAGGAAATTTGTTGTCACATACAATATAATAGGGGCTATCTGGTGCCTTCACTTTCCAATTATCTGGGCGCCAGCGTATATTTTCTTTGATGGCATTCCAAAAAGCGATGGCCTCTTCATTGGACTCAAAAGAAGGTTCGTCTAGTTCAGGAGCGCTTTCAACGAATTTTCCTTCTTCGTTTGAAGCAAAGACTACATCTTTATTACCCATGCTTATGTGCACATTGGGGGTATAAGAAGAAAATAAATAATTTTCTATATCCTTTTGCGTAAAAGTATGAAGTTTATCCTTTGAACCTTCGGCAATAATGTTTGCATAACACTCATTTTCAGCCTCATTTTCAATCTCAGCAAGAGATTCTCCTTTAAAGCACAATGTTGAAGATAAGGAGAATATGATATGAGGATACTCAGGAAAAGAACAGACAATGCTGCTTTTCTCGCAAGCAGGACTAAAAGGTGAAATTTTAGCAAAAAGTCTATGAAATTCTGGAGGAGTGTATACAAAACCACCCTCAAAATAGACTCCATTTCTAATCTCAAGAGGAAGACTCATATCTGCTGGCCATATATTATTTGCTAATAGGTGGACAAATTCTGTTTCTTTTTTTTGTAGATTCAAAATTTCTTCAGACTCAAGAGACAGGGCAGGCTCAAAACCCCCAACAGTGCGATATTCAAAATGATACACACATTGTTTAAAATTGGGGTCATAAACAGATTTATTATTTACAACATACATTTCGTATTTAATCGAGGATGGCCCGCTAGTATCAGGGGCTTTTTTATATGAAGAAGCCAAAAGACTACCAAGCCCTTCTGTTCCAAAATTTTCCGTATATTCAACGTGTAGCTCTTCATTTTTTACAAGTTCAAGATATTTCTTTCTAAGAAGGGTATTGGCATTTTCAACCTTTACCTCTTTTTCCCAGCTCAGAACATTGTCTTGATTATAGGTAAAAGGTTCCCCTTTTATTTGTATTGATGCTGGTAATTTGATGAGATAACGACCAACAGGATAGGTTAACCAATGAGACGTATCCACTGTTGGGAGCTTCATGCCGGAGATATTCTGCATTTCTGTTAATTTCATGCTCAATCCTATGCTTGGGGTTAAAAAAATAACAAGATCATAATGGTTTTTTTATGCTATCTTCCCTTGAAATAATAAATTTTTGTTAGAAAAAACGCAATCACAAAAAGTACCAAATACAAGAATGTTAGCAAACATGCCCTTCTTGTAGGCAATACCGCGACGCCAGAGACAATCCCTTTTTGGCTTGCACGCTTGGCGCTCACGTCTCCTTTTCTTGCAAAAAAACTATGGGGCTATCAAGCTATTATGAACTTTGTAGCGATACCAGAAAACCTCGATATTCTACATGCCTTGTACGGCTTTAGCTTTAAAGATTATATGCAGCTTGTACCAGAATTACCGTCATGTCTAAGTCAGCGTAGGTTAAAAAAGTATAAAAGAAAAATTCGACTATTACGCATTGCTCTTGTTTGCTCAATATGTATTCTGCTTGCTTTAATGAGTATTTTATATCTAAGGAAGTCCATCGTATGCGCAAAGAAATTTCGATATTTTTCACATTTGATGACAATTATGTTGTCCCCGCTGCTGTTGCTTTTTATTCTTTACTCAAGCATGCAAAAGAAAACATCTTTTATAAAATGTATGTCTTGCATTCTGACATTACGGAAGAAACTAAGCAATATTTTGAAAAGGAAACGCTTATTAGGTAATGAAGTATTTTATTTGTGCACAATTTTAATGTTGTTGGCACATGCCTGGTGAGTAGAAATATTGACCAATAATGATTATAAGGCCTATTTCTTATAAGTTTACCCCATGAATACGCCATAGGGGCTGCAATGCCGTATAAAAGGACAAGTTTGTATGAATGATTTTATGCTAACAGTGATTATATTAAATTACAATCAAGCCAGCTTGATTAGTGAAGCCATAGAATCTATGCTCATGCAAAAGACGAATTTTGCATTCCACATAATCATTTCAGATGATTACTCGCAGAAGGATAATAGCATCGAATTACTTCAATCCTATGCTGAAAAATATCCTGAAAAAATCACCTTACTTCTTGCAAAAGAAAATGGAAAAATATTAAAGAATACTTTGAGAGCCTTGGCTATAACAAAACACCCTATTTTACGGTGCTTGATGGGGATGATTATCTGACCGATGAAAATCATTTGCAAAGAGCCATAGATTTTTTGGAAGCAAACCCTGAATTTTCAATTTTGATAGGTGGGTGGATCTTGTCTTTCTTCCCCCTGTAGAAACCTGCAGGGAGTTCTTGTAATGCATAAAATAGTGCCACGCTCTGCCATAACAAAACTTAAAGATGTGGGGTCTTAACCAAAGAGAGGACATTGCTTGTCAAATAATATTTGTTCTTCTCAAGAGTTACACTTTGATAGTAGAGTTCAACACTCGCATAGCCAATATTGATTTCCTCAGAAATATCCTTGTTGAAATATCCTTTATTATAAGGTGAAAACACCCCTTTTTTGACAGGCTCTGTTGTCTTGGTCTATTTCTTTATGCCATGAAATCGACTTTTAAAATATTTTTCACACGATTTACAATAAGATTATACGCTAAATTATAGTATTAGAAGTCATACAAATTCTTGGGATAGTTGAGTAATACTATTATTTATTAAAATGAAATTCGTTTTCAAAAATATGTTGACATTCTTTTGAAAGATATTTATAAGACATTAACTGTGCAAACAAATACACTTTTTAATATTTCTATTTATTAATAATTTTCAAACTAGATACTTCTACGAGAAATAAGAACTATGAATTGTCACCCAATTGAAATTGAAAATCTTTTCCATAGTTATGGAAAGCGAGAACTTTACCATTCTCTCTCGCTTACTATTCCAAAGGGAAAAGTTTATGCATTGCTTGGCAAAAATGGGGTAGGTAAAACAAGTCTTATTCAAATTCTAATGGGATTTATGCGCCCTAATGGCGGAGAGTGCAGAGTCTTTGGTGATCCAGCCCATACAATACGCCCAAAAACAAGGGAACGAGTTGGCTTACTTTTTGAGCGCCATCTTGCATATGATTTTTTTACCATTGAACAAGCTGAAAAATTTACTCGTTCTTTTTATAAGAATTGGAAATCTGATCTTTATTATGGTCTTGTGGACAAATTAGGTCTGCCTTATTCTCATCGTATTGCGAATATGAGTGAAGGGCAGCGTTCACAAATAGTGCTTGGCCTTATTTTAGCACAAGATCCAGAATTACTTATTCTTGATGACTATTCCATGGGGCTTGATGCTGGGTATAGACGACTCTTTATAGATTATTTATGCGAAAACTTGAAAGATGGGGAGCACACAGTTGTTATAACTTCTCATGTTATACAAGATATGCAAAATTTTGTTGATGAACTTGTTTTCATGCGTAAGGATAAGCCAGCACTCGTCACCTCTCTTGATACATTCATGGAAGAGTTTACTTGCTATACAATTGTTTTCAAAAATAATGAAGGTGATATTCGTAAGAGGCTAAGCCATATGAATTCTGAAATAGTAGTCAATACTGAATGGCATAAAGATTATGTGCAGCTCTTTTTTTACGCCTCAAGTGATATCATTCTTAAGGAATTACAAAAACTAGATTTACACGATTTTAGCGTGCAAAAGTCCTATATGGACATTGAAGATGCCTTTATAGGTTATACGGGGAGATATTAAATGAATATGTTTTCCCTGTCCAAGCCTGGGCATGCCCTTAGGCGTAGCTCTGTACTTAGTTCTATTTTTTATAAAGAAAGCATAAAAACATTTCCTATGGCGCTAGGACTTTTTTTCTTGAATACTTGTTTTATGATTTGGAATTTTGTTGTTCTGCGTCAGCTTTTCATTCTTGATCACTCAGAAGTGGTTTGGTACAGAGTCATGAATTTAGGGCAAATTCCATATCAAGACCTTATGTTTATTCCTCTTATGAGCGCCATCGCTTTTTGCCTTTTTCAGTTTTTGGAAGAAATGCGTGATGCTCGCATACGAATTTCTTTGCATTTACCTTGTGATTCTTCTTCGATAGTGCTTTTCCATGCTTTTTTTGGTTTAGTTTTTCTAAGTCTACTTTTTTCTTTTGATATAATCGCTTTGCTTGTGATGTTACGTTACTATTTTCCAAGCGAAATATGTTTTTCTGCTTTTGTAACGACATTGCCATGGTTTCTCGCAGGGCTTTTCGCTTATCTTGGTGGCACATTTGTTTTACTGGAACCACAGATTAAACGTAAATCTCTTGGAGTAGTAATAACTTTTATTATATGCCTTGAACTTCTCAGTTTTCATAGTACTGCTTATTATGAAAACATTATCTATGTATATTTTATTCTTTTGCCTTGTATGTTTTATTCTATTGCCGTTTCTGCGGATGATTATAGGAATAGGTGGGCATGATGAAGCTTGCAGTATCTACCCTATGCATTTATATACTTTGTGTTTTTCTTCTATCATGGGCTTTGCCTGAAATGTATTCTATTATTTTAAAAAAGGAAGTTGCTAAAACGGCTCTATTCTTTAGCCCTCTCGACAAAAAAATGGTTTATACAGAACAGTTGCTTATCGATGACCTACAAGCAAAGGAAAAATCTGAAAATCATCATGCTGATGTAGTGTATAAAGATGAAGATGGAAAATATTATACACGTGAAGAATTTGAAGCTAAAATTCCTTTTATCTATTTTCGTAACATGGAGTTGCGTGGTCTATTCCCTTTGGAAATAGATGGAAAATATTATGATAGAGCTATCATAGAAAAGCATCGTCGTGTGTTGGAATTATCGTCACGCAGACTCGACCATAAAAAACACGAGGAAGCAATTTATCCCTTGTTGGAATCAAATCCAAATCAAGTGGCTCTTGTTTTACCTGCGGACAGGTTTAGAATGACAGAGCATGCGATGGAATTTATTGATAGCGATGAAAATGCTCCCCAACCTGAATTAACTGATTTATTTACAACTGCATTAAAAGCAAAAGGTTTTGTTTTTCCACCACAAAAAGTGTGGGGAAACTTTAGCGTATTCAAACCTTACGATGCGGGCATTTTCGTTCTCGATTCTAAAGGGCAAAGTTTTCATATTTTGCGTAAAAACAATATGCCTATAATCAATAAACTTCCATTCAATAAAGAATCTATACCTGCCAAAATCGTTATTTCGGAAGCCAAAGACAGCAAAGTGCTTGGTTTTTTGTTAGACACAAACAGTCAAATATATCTTTTTCACACAGAAAATTATGCGCTTACGCATATTCCAATCTCTGGATATAATCCTGAAACTATGGACTTAAAAGTTTTATTAGATCCTATCTATCTAACGGTTATTTATTCAGACAACCAAAATATCCACGCTACAGCATTTTACTATAATACAGAAAATATAAAAGACATATTAGTCCCATTACATACTTATAATATGCCCATGTCTCGTGCCCAAAAGCCTTACTACACAAAAATTGCTCAAACAATTTTTCCTTTCAGCATAGCGCTGGAATCTGACCACAGTGCAAAAGCGGTACTCAATCTTAAGGTGAGTGAATACTTTTTTACTTATGGGCTTATTTTCAGTCTATTTCTTACATTATTATATAATTTATTTTGCAAAGTAAAAGCCTATTCTTTTTCTTATCTGCAAAGTGCTTCCATGATGTGTCTTGGCTTATATATACTTATCCCCTTGATTTGTATGGAGCAATATAGAAATAAATAAGCAATTGAAATGTTTTATATTTTTTATTTATAAACAGTTTAGACGGAGGAAATTATGACGCTTAACGATATGGCGAATACAGATGTATGTAAGGTAGTTAATGTGAATATCGGAGGTTCTCTTGGCCAAAGACTCTCTGACTTAGGTCTTTGCCCTGGCACAGATATCCATTTTATTAGATCTGCTCCTTTCTCCGATCCTATTCATGTGCGTATTGGCTATTATCACATTGCGTTAAGACGTAGTGAAGCCAAATACGTTGAGGTAGAAAAATAATGTCGAACATCGTACAAAAAACGCCTGTCGTCGCCCTTGCAGGACAGCCAAATTGTGGAAAATCTACTATTTTTAATCTGCTTACGGGAGCACGCCAATTTGTGGCTAATTATCCTGGTGTAACAGTAGATAAAATGTATGGTTCTTGCACTATAGAAAATCAAAAAGTATCTATAGTAGATTTGCCAGGGACATATGCTTTTACCTCGTATTCAAAAGAAGAGATGGCAGCAAGAGAATTTATTTTAAATGATAGTCCTGATCTCATTGTTGCTGTTGTGGATGCTTCAACCTTAGATAAAGGCTTGTACTTTGTTTTACAACTTCTTGAAATGGGAAAACCTGTCGTTGTTGCCCTAAACATGATAGATGTTGCACACAGAAGAGGTTTATATCCAGATGCTATGCGCCTTTCAGAAGCGCTTAACGTGCCTGTTGTGCCTTTGCAAGCAACGAAAAAGAACGGATCAAAAGATTTACTTGAAATTGTAGGCAAAGTTATTGCAAAAAACACAAATTCGAATTCCTATCAAATGGACTATAATGAACTCACCCCCTTTATAGAAAAGCTTGCACAAACCATAGAAAGAGGTGGGTTTTTAAGCACCCATCCACCTTATTGGATAGCCTTGAAACTTTTTGAGGATGACTCCGCAGTTCTTGAACTTATTCAAAAGAATTCGGAAATGGCGAAAGAAATAATTCCCCTTATTCAAACACTCAAAGAAGAAATTTCAGAAAAGTTTTCTAAAACGGCTCTTGCTATGCTTACTTTTGAAAGACATACGAAAGCAAGAACTCTCTTTAAGGCATCTTTAGGAGAAAGCAAAGAAGATTCTAGCGACTCTGCCGATGATTCTTCCGACAAGCATATTTACACACCTTCTTTGACTGACCGCATAGACTCTGTTTTGTGCCATAGAATTTTAGGCCCTATTTGTCTTTTTGCAATACTTTTTGTTTTTTATCAAGTTTCTGTGACACTTGGCAATGATTTAGCAGCGAGAGTTTGGCCTTTATGGGCAAGTGTGGAAACCTTTTTTATAAGTAAATTACCCATTGAAGGGTTTATTGTAGATCCTATAATAACATTTTTTGGAAACTGGCTTGTAAAAAGCTTAACTGCTATTATGAATTATCTTCCCATATTCTTCCTTATGTTTGGCTTTGTTGCCATCTTAGAAGATAGTGGATATTTGGCTCGAATAGCGTTTGTGCTTGACAAAATATTTAATATTTTTGGACTACACGGGCAATCAACTCTTCCTCTTATTATTGGTGGTATTTATGTTGGCGGTTGCGCTATTCCAGGGGTTGTTGCCACAAGAGCCATTCCAGATGAAAGAGCACGCTTTGCTACGATTATGATAGTTCCTATGATGAATTGCCTTGCAAAAGTGCCTTTGTACCTTTTACTTATTGGTGTATTTTTCGCAAATGAGGCTGGCTCTTCCATGTTCTTCATGGGGACAATAACTCTTATTGTTGGGCTTATTGTTGCCAAAGTATTAAGTCTTACTATTTTGCGTTCCTATCCTCCATCTCCATTTATTATTGAATTGCCAAGTTATCATATGCCTACATTTAGAAATGTTATTAATGAGTCTTTTAGACGTGTTGCAATATTTATAAAGAAAATATTCACTGTTGTGCTCACTGTTTCTTCTGTCGTATTTCTTCTCATTTATTTTCCTAATTTATCAGAAGAGAGAACACAGTATTTTGCCAATGAACAAACAAAGCTTGAAACTGGCTTTCTCAAAGCTGTGGATAAAACGGACTATGCAGGGCAAATTACCCAAAAAGACATTGTGCCACTTCTAATTTACCAAAGCGAACTTCGTGCCATGAAGATGGGTAAAAATAAAGACCAAGCAGCAACCATTAATGACGAAGAACTAAAGGCAAATCCTCTTTATGCTTCCATTATTCTGCGTAAGACACCAGCGGGCAAGTCTATTTTTGGTGCTCTTCGTAAAGTGGATAGTAAGAGGAAAGGTCTACGTCGAAATTACAGTACAGAACGTTTTGAAGGTAGTTACCTTGGGCGTGCTGGAAAAGCTATTGAACCCATAACCGCTGGAGCAGGCTTTACCTGGCGTATTAATGTCGCTTTGCTTTCTGCACTTGCTGCAAAGGAAAATAGTGCGGCAACACTGGGTGCTTTGTATGGTATTGATGGCGCAACTACAGCGGAAAGCTTCAAAGAACAAGAATCCTCCTTTACGCCTTTACATGCTCTTGCTCTCATGCTCTTTATGGCTTTTTATCCACCTTGCTTAGCGACTGCGATGATGGTGAGGGCGCAAACGGCTTCAACCAAATGGATGCTTTTTGCTATACTCTTTCAAATCACTCTAGGCTTAGGCATAGCGACTTTAGTTTTTTCATTAGGGACAATGCTTGGCTTTACAGGTGTTGAGGCTATGTGGACATTTTATGGATTTTGCTTCCTTATTATGTTGATAATTGGCTTTATTCCGATAAAAGCGCCAGACTATTCTCTTCAAGCTCTGAAGACGTAGGCTTCTTCGTATTTTTCGATCAATCGACATAGGGTACTCATACTGTTCGCTCTCACAAGGATGTGAATAGTAATCATATACAAACATCGGCTGAAAAGCCAAAACAAAGGAGTTTTCATGAAAGTTCTATCAGGACTCACACTTGCAGCAACATTGCTTATTCCCTCATTTGCCAATGCGCATACACCGCTTTTCTCTTGCTATGACATGGGTGATGGCACCATCGAATGCGAAGGTGGTTTCTCTAATGGCTCTTCAGCCTCTGGCGTAAAAGTATTTATAAAAGATGCCTCAGGTGCTGAAATTAAAAATGCTGCCCTTGATGAGAATAGTTATATTACCATTAGTAAACCAGATGGTGCGTACACGGTCACTATGGATGCTGGCGAAGGGCATGCGGTTATTGTTAAGAGTGAAGATATTACAGAATAAAATACTCAGTAATTAAAATTATTGATATTTATAGCGGTGGTATTTTGTTTTATTGTTGAAATAAAATACAATTATTAACCTCAACATTTCTAAAAGGAATGAGATATGAAAAAAGCGTTACTTAGCTCTCTTGGACTCGCTGCGTGCGTACTATGCACAGCTCCTGCACATGCGCATTTTATGATGACCTATACACCAGAAACCTATATGCAAAAAGCAGAAAATGCTGATTTTCGCTTAGTATTTACACACCCAACTGAAGCTGGTTCTGTTATGGATATGGGTGGTGTTCAAGAATTTTATGCAATGCATAAACGTGGTGATAACCTCAAAAAAACAGATATGAAAAAATATTTGAAAGATATCACATGGGCTAATCCTGGATCAAAAGCACCTGCTTATGCAGCGACTATTCCAGCTAAAGAAATTAGAAGCATGGGCGATCACGTATTTGTTCTTATTCCTGGCTACTATCTTGAAAAAGAAGAAGACGTTTATATGCAACAAATTTCAAAGCTTATTTTGAATGTAGGCGGTGCGCCAACATCTTGGAATGAGCCTGTTGGACTACCAACAGAAATTGTTCCTATGATTAAACCATACGCATTGTGGACAGGTAATATCTTCCAAGGTCAAGTTCTTAGCAAGGGCAAACCTGTTGCTAATGCAGAAATTGAAGTGGAGTACATGAGCAATATGCCAAACATGGCAACAAACACAATGCCAAAAGAATCATCAGTTGATTACAAAAACCCTTCTTTAGTAACACAAACTATTTTTGCAGACGAAAATGGCGTGTTTAGCTTTGGTATTCCTAAAGCGGGTTGGTGGGGATTTGCAGCTCTTGGCGTAGGCCCTGACACAGAATACAAGGGCAAGGGCCTATCCCAAGATGCTGTTATCTGGGTACAAGCTAACGACATTAAATAAGCAATAGCTTTTTATTGCCTGAGGCTATCTAACAATTATCTGACCATATATCGAAATGAAAAATTGTGAGATAGCCTCTACTGCTTATAATATATTACAGTATCCTATCAATACGGCAGGAAAATAAATGAAATTACTATTAGCAACTTTAGTATTAAGCATACAACTTTTTTTTGCAGGCGAAGCTTTTGCTCATAGTGCGCTTTTAAATTGTTTTGATAATGCTGATGGAACGTTCACATGTCAAGGAGGCTATTCTGATGGTTCTTCTGCTACGGGTATTCGCATTGCCGTTGTGGATAAATCTGAAAATATTTTATACGAAGCTATCCTTAATTCTGACAGTGAAGTGATTATTCCATTCCCAAAACATCAGGACTTCACTATTTTATTTGACGGAGGCAGTGGGCATTCTGTTCAAATTACAAGCGATGTGCTTGTGCGATAAATGATTTTTTATAATTGTTTGACCCAAGAAATAGACAATGAAAAATAAACAATGAGGAATAATTATGAATTTTATTATGGAATATGCAGGTGCTCTTGTTTTTGGGCTTGTCGTTTTCTGTTTGATTGCAGTTACTATTCGTGCACAATTCAAAAATAAAGGTTCTTGTGCTTGTGGTGGTAGTCCTTGTGGAGGCGCTTGCTCTCGCACGAGCAGTAATTCGGAGCATGCTAAAAACACAGACAAGAATGATATATCAAATAAATAGCGGTAATAATTTATTTTTCTAGTGAGAACAAAGGGAAGAGTATATACTGAAATATTCTATGCCTACATCATACATTTCGTATCTATACCCCTAGTTGGGGCTAACAGAATTACGGAATATAGAAATATCGGCTTATTTAATATTCTTTAAAACCGTATGATTCATCTATACTTTTTTAGAAATTCTCCTTAGAATTATGACATCGATATTTTTTACAAAAAACTCTTTTAAAACGCTCGAGCTTAATCATTATGAACTATTGTACTATCAGACATAATATTCAAGGCAGAATTCGTATAAGCCTTAAAGATGCGCATTATAATGAAGCTTGTCTTACCTTTATTAAAGATAAAACGGACAAACTCACACATGTTGAATATGTAAGAATAAATCCAAAATGCAATGGTATTACTGTTCACTACGCTATGGAAACACCTCCTAGTCAGCGTAGTAGCAAACGTATTGTGGAAAGCATAAATGCGTCTATGCATGATTTTATAAGCCAATTTTCCCCTGAAAAACTCACTCAGACTATCCACACGACAAAAAATATTGATAACTCTCATCAACAAAATTTGCTTCCCATAGATAATTTTTGTCATGAATGCACAGTAAGTTCTATGAGGAAGCCTTCCACTCCTTCTGAAAATCTTGTGCGCCCAGCTCTTCGAACTTTTTCTTTACTTTCAACAGTTATGGGTGGCGTGCTTATGAGGCGACTTGTCTTTGGTGCCACCATTATACAAACGCCATTTAGTCCTCTTGGGCTTATTGCTATTGGTTTTTCTCTGCCTCTTTTACGCAATACGTATAGACAATTAAAACACAAAAAATTTACACTTGATGGCTTTCTTGGTGCAGGGGCAATTGCAGCCGTTGCGGCTGGTGAAGCTCTTACAGCTTTTGAAATTTTATGGATTAATTCTGGTGCTGAATTATTAACCGCATGGGTAACAGAACGATCAAGAAAATCCATTTCGACTATACTTGACTTGACATCTCATCATACCTTTATTCTCAAAGATGGTGTAGAAATAGAAATAAAAGTGGTTGACCTAAAAACGGGCGACATTGTTGTCCTTCACACGGGTGAAAAAGTTTGTATCGATGGCTCCATTGTAGATGGACAAGCGTTAATTGATGAATCTCCTATTTCAGGAAGAGCAGATTTTGTGCCTAAATCTCTCGATGACACAGTTCTTGCGGGAACATTTGTGAGACAAGGGCTTATTTATGTTCGTGCGGAAAAAGTAGGAGACCAAACCTATCTTTCTCGTATTTTGTGTCTTGTGGAAGATTCACTTGCAAACAAAGCCCCCGTGGAGGCATTAGCAGATAAGCTAGCTAAAAACATGATTATTTTTGGTTTTGCTGCAACCATCAGCACCTTAGTTCTTACGGCTAATTTATGGCGTGCTTTTACAGTCATGCTTGTTATGGCATGCCCATGTGCTACCGCATTAGCAGCAAGCACGGCAGTTAATGCTTCTATGAACACAGCCGCTCGCAAAAGCATTCTTATAAAAGGTGGGAAATATCTTGAAGAAGTAGGTAATATTGATTGTGTTTGCTTTGATAAAACAGGCACACTCACATCTTCTGAACCAAGACTTAGTGAAATTGTATTGCTTCATGAAGCATCTACTTATGTCAATATGTCTAATAACATCAGACAAATAGGAACAGAACAAGACGACGATAAACACATGTATTTAGAAGAGAACGCACAAGAAAACACAAGTCTTTTTGAGGCAGAGAGCGTACTTTTACAGATTGTTGTTTCAACAGAGATGCATAATCATCACCCCCTCGCCCAAGCCATAAAACGTGAAGTGACAAATAGAAATATTGAACCCATTCCTCATTCTAGTTGTGAATACGAATTTGGTATGGGTATGAAAGCGACACTCAATGGCCATGAAGTCTGTGTTGGCAATCATAAACTTATGCAAAAAGAGCGAGTTTTTATTGACACGCAAAATCCTTTACTCAGTGAAAAACTATCCTACTTACAAAGCAGGGGGCGTACTGTTTTATTTGTTGCACAAGATTCAAAACTTATAGCACTTTTAGCCTTTGATAACCCTATCCGCCCTGAAGCCAAAAGAGTGATTAGAACCCTTAGAGAAAAAGGTGTAAAACATATTCACCTCATTACGGGTGATGAAGAAAATACAGCAAAAAACCTCTCTAAAGAGCTAGGCATTCAGGCTTTTCACGCCTCTGTCATGCCAGAAGAAAAAGCTCAAATTATAAAAGATTTACAGAAAAAATACAAATCTGTTCTTATGGTTGGTGATGGTATCAATGATGCTATGGCACTTAGTGAAGCAAATATTGGTATAGCCATGGGGGCAGGTGGTTCTGAAATTGCTGTCGAGGCAGCAGATATTACCCTTGTTACCGATGATTTATCAAGCATTGTTTATGTCTACTGCTTAAGTAAGCAAACGGTTAAAGTTGTACATCAAAATTTTTGGATTGCCACAGGTTCAAACATTATTGGCTTAGTACTTGGTGCATCAGGAATTATGCCTCCCGTCATGGCTGGTATGCTGCATATTATACACACATTAGGTGTTTTAGCGAATTCTTCTCGTTTGCTTCGCTATGAAGCGAGTAGCATTTCCCATGAAAATCTACGTTCTGAAATTGTAAATCCGTCTTGTAATGGAAATTTACATCATGAGTATTCACAGCAAGACAAACTTTTATAAAGTTAGTCATAACTAAAGAATAAAACCTAAAATAAGATTATATTTTAATAAAAAACTATGTTATAAAAGCTATCACTATGAATATACAAAACATTATAGATATTAGAAAATACGTGTCCATTCGTGAACACAAAAATGGTAAAATTTCCTTACAACTTTCTCTAAAAGCCTTGCTAGACCCAAAGCTTAAAGAAATTGTTGCGGAAAACAAAAATAAACCTATGCCTGCGGCTATTTATAGCGCTTCCATTCAGAAGCTCGCTCGAATAGTCCATATCGAGTATGACACAAAACTAATAGATTCTAATGAATTAGAAGAAATTATTACCACGAAAAACAGAGCGCAGTTTAATCTTTTAGTGGAAAAATATTTATCTATACTTTCTACCTAATGCAAAATAAATAGAGCAAAAATAAAAAGGAATTTAAAATGAGTAAACCTAACAATAACACACCGAATGACAATCCTACTGAAAACGCCCAAGCAGAAAAACTCTATCGTTTTCACCCCGACGTTGGCTTCACAGAAGTAGCACAAGGCGCACAGACAGAGGGAAATCCTCAAGCGACGGCACCCTATGGCAACCCTTATATGCAAGGACAAATCCCTCCATTTATGCCACACAATCCTTACCATAATCCTTACCACGGGGCAGGCTATCATCAAGGATATGGCGGACATGCAGAGCATATAAGACAAATGGAAGAGAACGCAAGACAGCATGCGGCGTATATGGCAAGCATAAATGGAAATTTTCAAAATTCAGACAAGAATGAGCATGCAAAAAATGAATTCACCCAAGAGCGTATACAAGAAATGTATGGTACGTTCAATGATGTTATGAATGGTAAAGCAGAGCCGACTAAAATTCTCGGTCTCTTCCAAGGTATATCAAGCGATTTTTGGAAGGGAGCTGCTCTTGGTGCTGCTGCAATAGCGATTTATAACTGTTCTCCTGTAAAAGAGATGATTGGGACAAGCCTAGCAACTCTTTTGGCCGCAGCAGGTCTTACGCCTCAAGGTGATACTTGCGAGAGTGGGCTTGATAAAGATGGATTTGACGACGACGGATTTGACAATTTACAAACAGAAAATATGAGCACCGAAGCAAATCCCCCACAAACAAATTCAGACGCTAACTAAAATAAAAGGACTTCCCATGATAAATAGAAACGCTCCCTCTATTGCCCCAAGTATTGGTGCTGCAGCTTTTGGTGGTCTTATTGCTGGTATTGTGACTGGTGCAACATTAACAGCGGCAAGCTCAATGCGAAAACTTAAAAAGGGTGAAATCTCGAAAAAAGAAGCGGGTGCCGAAATAGTGCGTGAGGCAGGGACAATGGGTCTTGCAACAACTATTGGGGTCACAGCAACAGCACTTTTAGGCTTAAACGGTCTCCTTTCTATCACTGGTGTGGCACTTTTCACAGCAGGAAGTAGATACGCAATCGATTCCCTCTTAGAAGTAAAAAGCAAAGTATCCGAAAAAGATACAAGCCAAAATCCCACTTCTTAAAGCGTAGGTATTAAATGAGTATATTCCTTAAAAACACCTCCCAGCGTCCCTCTCTTTCAACGGACACGTTTCAAGGCAATGCCTTTGATTATTATAAAAGAAATTATTACGAAGCACAAAAATTTATTGATAATACAGGTTTTCAGAATGTGCAGGGCATAAGTGCCAATATTGCAAATAGATTTTCCCCTTCTCATACAGAAGAGACAGATACTTTAAAAAATACTAATAATACCAAAGAACAAGGAATTAAAAACATGGCTACCAAATCAAACTTCAGTTTTACAAGCCCTTCTTTTCTAAAAGGCGTGCTTCTTGGTGCAGGCGTTGCCTTTATTGCAACTAATCCTACTGTGCAAAAAAAGGTAGTGAACGGGGCAGTCTCCCTTTTCGCCTTTTTGCAAGGCAGTATCGAGGAAGTGAAAGAACAAATTCAAGACGCAAAAGAAGAACTTAGCCAAGAAAAGGAATAGGTTTACTCTTAAATTTCAACCTTATTTCTCATCAAGCAAGGAAGCTCAATTATGGAAAATACAGTACAAAATGATACAGAAAATACAAGCCCTGAAAGTCAAAAGAAATGCGTTTTTGCAAGCGCAATTCCCTCTCTTACGAAGCAAGAAAAGCGCAAATTAGCAAAAGTGGGCCTCGCCACTTCTATGGGGCTTCTCACATTGACAGGTTTCACTAAAGCCCTCCCTTTTTCTAATAAGATTCACACCCTTTCAGGTATTGCACTTTTAGGATTTTCTCTGTGGCATGCGAACTTATATAAGCCTGCACCTTCAAAGAAATGTCAAAATAACGACGACTAATAGGGATTTTAGAAAGCGCTAATAGTATCAAAAACATCAAAAACATCAAAAACATTTGAAATTATTTGATATAAAATGGTTGTATGCACATCTTATTCCAATCTGGGAGGCTCTGCCTCCCAAAACCCACCGGCAAAGGAGCTGAGCCCCTTTGCAAACCCCATACATTGGTATGCCGTGTTTATATGTATGAGCACACAAAATAAGCTCTTATTTGTTATTAGAAAATTATACGCTATCAAGACTATAAGGTTATAGGATTATTATGAGTTCCATCAGTAAGGAAAACGATATATTTTCAGCGGTGTTTCCGCCAACATGCTCAATTTTGCATGAACTTAACACTCGCCTACGCATAAAATGTAAGACACTACTTTCACCAAGATTCGACGCTGACTATTTTCAAGCACGAATTTCAACGATTTCAGGTGTAAATAGTGTGCGAGTAAACGTTCCTGCGGCATCTATCATCGTCGAATACGATGGCGTACCTGACCATCGTGAGGCTATTTTATATTTTGTGAACAATATTCCAAAAGAAGCCTATGGTGAACCAAAGAAGGAAAAGCGTGAGCTTGCGCCATCAGAAGTTATTTCTAAAAGTCTTGTTGCTCTCACAAGTTATTGGCAACCCCTTGCCGTGAAAAAAGCGCTGAGCTGGACTCTAGGTATTCCTGTTATTTGTGAAGGTGTTTCAACCCTTTACAGTAAAGGTGTAAAAGTTGAAGTGCTTGACGCTGCGGCTGTCCTCTTTTCCCTTATGCGCCGTGATTATGCCACAGCAAATACCATTGTTGCCTTGCTTGGCATTGGCTCTTGGCTCGAACAGTGGACAGATCAGAAATCAAACGACCTGCTTAAACAGCTTTTAAAACCACAAGTAAGCACCGTTTGGGTGGAACGTGATGATATAGAAATTGCCATTTCCTTTGATGAGCTTGTTCAAGATGATATTGTCATTTGCGGGAGCGGAGAATTACTTCCCATTGATGGTATTGTGCTTTCTGGCGAGGCAGATCTTAATTTGAGTTCTGTAACGGGGGAATCTCTTCCTGTGCATGCCAGCGAGGGCGATGATGTTCTTGCGGGTGCTATCATTGAAGATGGGCGTTTGCGCATTCGTGCTACAAAAGTAGGGCACGAAACAAACATGGCAAAAATTAGCCAATTCCTTGAAACTTCCTTGCGTCATCCTTCAGAAACTCAGAAAGAAAGTGAAAAACTGGCAGATAAACTTGTACCAATAACCTTTGCCCTTGGACTTGGGATTTTTGCTCTTACACGTGATATTAGACGGGCAGCCTCCGTTTTAACGGTAGATTATTCTTGTGCGATTAAACTTGCTGCGCCTGTAGCTGTAAAATCTGGTATGTATAGTGCGGCAAAGCAAGGTGTTCTTCTTAAAGGTGGACAAGCCCTTGATTGCCTAGCAAAAATAGACACGCTTGTTTTTGATAAAACAGGTACTTTAACAAAAGGTAACTTAGAAATAGTTGATATTATTCCTCTTGAATTTATAGAAGGCAATACAGAAGCGAGTTCCAAAAAGAGCACGACACAAAACAAAACGGCAAAGCTGACAAAACAAGAACTGCTATCGCTCACCGCTGGAGCAGAAGAGCATTATGGTCACCCCGTGGCTCGTTCAATTGTAGCAGAAGCAAAAAAACAAAATCTTCCTTTCCCTAAAGTAAGCCAAGTAGATTTCATTGTTGCGCATGGAGTTTCAGCATTTGTTAATGGAGACCAAATTCTTGTTGGAAGTCGTCACTTTATCGAAGATGATGAAAAAGTAGATTGCAGCAAAGCTGACGAATTTGATACGCCTTTACAATTAGAAGGAAAGTCTGTTGTGTATATTGCCCAAAAAAGGCAACTCATAGGTATTATTTCTTTACAAGATGAGCTTCGGGAGGAAGTTGTCAGCACTCTAGCGGGACTTCGTGAACGAGGGATTAAGCACATTGTTATGCTTACTGGTGATCATGAAAATACAGCAAAGGCAATAGCTAGCAAAATTGATGCTATTGATACAATCCACTGGGAACTCAAACCTGAAGACAAAGCTAGAATTGTGAAAGAGAAGCAGGCTGCTGGACAAATGCTTGCCTTTGTTGGCGATGGTGTCAATGATGCCCCTGCACTTTTATCTGCTGATGTTGGTATTTGTATGCCATCAGGTGCAGATTTAGCAAAAGATGCAGCAAAAGTTGTTCTGCTAGAAGAAGACCTGAGCATGCTTATAATAGCGCGGGATATTGCTGTTCAAAATCAAAAAGTACTTAAAGAATCTTTTTATGCCACTGTTGGCATAAATTCCTTAGTGCTTCTTCTTGCAATTACAAATAAAATATCACCCATAACTTCAGCCCTTCTGCATAATGCAGGCACCGTTGGTATACTTGCTTATGCGGTGACAGCAGCAAAAGCAGAAACGACATTTAAAAAAGACGACATAGATATACATAATAAGCTAGAATAAAAAGATATAAATAATAGTATAGCCCACAAAAAAGGGCAATATCAAATAATATTACCCTTTTTATGTATTACTATTATTCGCTTTCTTCGGTAGCAACTGTTTTAGAACAGCAATTGCTTTCTTTCACTTTAGTAAGCTGCTCACTTGTCCAATCAGAAACCTTTGTCCCTGTCTTTACTGCATTTTTAGTGATACAATTCAATGCACCTGTTTTGTATAATGCGTAAGCGGCAATACCAAGAACTAAAAGCCCGCATCCTTTATAATGATAACCCATAATGAAATCCTCCATTTAAAAATGTCACTTCTTATCTATGTATATTTAATATTAGCCCATATGTCAATATGCATTTTATTAGTTACTTATAACTAACCCAAATTAATCCACGTCAATTATGTATCTATTTTTGATTCTTATTGAATACGAGCTTCTCAACAAAATAAAAATGAATAATTTCAATGGATGATACTTTCATACAGCAACACTCCACGTGATAAAGCATTTCACACAATAATTAAATGAACAAAGCAAAACTTGAGGTTTTTATGCGTGAATCATCTGAAAATTATTTAGAAACCATTTTCTTATTAGAAAAATCTCTTATAACGGTCCGATCTATTGATATTGTTCATGCAACAGGTTTTTCTAAGCCAAGCATAAGTGTTGCTATGAAAAAATTAAAATCAGGTGGCTTCATTGAAATAAATTCTCATGGTGAAATTATTCTTACAGAGACAGGCAGAAGTCAAGCCAAAGAAATTTTTGAACGTCATACCATTCTTGTTCAAGCTCTTACTATAGTAGGGATTTCAAAAGAAATTGCAGAAATAGACGCTTGTAAAATTGAGCATATTATACACAAAGAAACTTTTCAAAAAATAAAGAATTTTGTTGAAAAGCATGAGGAGTAATTTATAATACCGCAACAAATGATTAGGTGATAAGTAGATTTAATCAATATTTCTGGTGGGAATGCACATAAATAAAAAGGTTTGCGGAACCTGTCGTACTACAGGGTATTACAAGTGTAATGACCCCCTCCAAGTCAAGCTACATTTAAGAGAGTTTTCCTTAAAGTTTTGTTACCAGTTTCATGTACCGATTGTGGTGTATTCCAGTTCAGTGCCATATGCAGATACTCAGTATTATATTCATGAATCCATGCACTTAGCTTGCTTTGAATCTCCTGTAAACTTTGCCACTGTTCAAGCCATAAGCATTCCTCCTTGATTGTACGCATCATTCTTTCCGTGTCTGCATTTCCATTCCTCGAATTCCTTCGGGGAAATTATTGTGAACTGCCATATTAAGGGCTTCAAGCCAGTGATTTGTTTTACTTTGGTAGCCAATATGATACCCAACTATTTTCTTCGAATACCAATCCAAAACGATGGTGACATAAACCCAGCCAGCATCGGTTATAATTTTTGTCATATCAATTCCCCACC